>LAQA01000012.1:23553-55149 GCA_000981625.1 Flavobacteriaceae bacterium ASP10-09a | reverse complement strand
TTTTGCTGTTTTTCAAGCAGGATTGTTTCCAATTATTCACATGGGACGTCCATGGAATGCATATTGGGTATTACCGCTTCCAAATCAATTCGGATCGTTATGGGTGAATTTTAACTCACCTTTACTATGGGATGTTTTTGCAATCTCAACCTATTTATCTGTATCTCTAGTTTTCTGGTGGACAGGTTTATTACCCGATTTTGCAATGATTAGAGATAGAGCCGTAAAACCTTTTCAGAAGAAAATATATGCTCTATTATCATTCGGTTGGTCTGGTAGAGCAAAAGATTGGCAACGTTTTGAAGAAGTATCTTTGGTACTTGCAGGTTTGGCAACACCATTAGTACTTTCTGTACATACAATTGTATCTATGGATTTTGCTACCTCAATTAACCCAGGATGGCACTCAACAATATTTCCTCCTTATTTCGTAGCAGGAGCAATCTTTTCAGGATTTGCAATGGTACAAACGTTATTGGGAATCATGAGAAAAGTTACAAACTTGGAAGACTATATTACACGTATGCACGTAGAATATATGAATATGGTAATCATCTTAACTGGTGGAATTGTAGCTGTAGCCTATGCTACAGAATTTTTCATCGCTTGGTATACAGGTTCACCTTACGAAAACTATACATATTTATCTGTAGGTGCTGCAACAGGACCTTATAAATGGGCGTTTTGGTCATTGATTACATTTAATATCATTACACCTCAATTGTTATGGTTCAAAAAAATTAGAAGAAGTTTTATTTGGACGTTCATCATCTCTATTGCGATTAACATTGGTATGTGGTTTGAGCGTTTTGATATTATTGCAATTGTATTAAGTAAAGGTCATTTACCATCTACTTGGTGGCGTTTTGAGCCGACGTTTGTAGATGTTGGTATCTTTATAGGTACGATAGGATTCTTCTTTGTGTTATTCTTATTATATGCAAGAACTTTCCCAGTAATTGCACAAGCAGAAGTAAAGACAATATTAAAATCTTCAGGTGAATTTTACAAGAAGAGAAGTGAACAAGGAATCCCTACAAAACCTGCAATTACTGTTTTAAATACAGCAGGTAAAAAGAAAGATTCTGATAACAATTTAAACGGATAATTATGGAAGCATCAAAAGTTATTCACGCGTTTTATACCGATGAGGAAGTTTTGTTAGATGCAGTAAAAGCTGTAAAAGGAGAACACCATCATATCGAAGAAGTATTTTGTCCATTCCCAGTTCATGGTCTAGACAAAGCGATGGGGTTAGCTCCAACAAGGCTAGCTATTACCGCTTTCTTTTACGGAATTACAGGTTTAGCTTTCGCTATTTGGATGACAAATTATATCATGATTGAAGATTGGCCACAAGATATTGGTGGTAAACCAAGTTTTTCATGGATAGAAAACATGCCAGCATTCGTGCCAATCATGTTTGAGTTAACAGTTTTTTTCGCAGCCCATTTAATGGTAATTACTTTTTATATGAGAAGTAGAATTTGGCCATTTAAAGATGCTGAAAATCCAGATCCTAGAACAACAGACGATCATTTTTTAATGGAAATATTGGTTCATAATAATGAAGAAGAATTAACTTCTTTATTAGCGAAAACAGGGGCTGTAGAAATTAATATCGTAGACAAGCACTAACATATAGATAATGAAGAATTTTAAATTAATTATCGCTTTAGTTGTTTTTGCAAGTATTATTTCTTGTAATGACAAAAAAACAAGACAAGCACAATACATGCCAGACATGTATGAATCTATACCTTACAATGCAGATGGAGCAGAAGGGTTGGGTGGCGAACCTGTAAATAGTAAACCAGTTGCTGGTACTATTGTAAGGGGAGGAACTCCTGCCTATGATATTCCAGATACTATAGAAGGTTATGAGGAAGCAAAAACAGCTTTAAAATCACCTTTAGATACCACTGAAAAGAATTTAGAAAACGGTAAGAAGATGTACGCTATTTATTGTGTTTCTTGTCATGGTAAAAAAGGAGATGGAAATGGTTATTTATCGACATCAGAAAAATTTTCTGGAATACCGAATTATAAAGATAGAGATATTACAGAGGGAAGTATTTATCATGTATTAATTCATGGTAAAAATTTAATGGGCTCGCACTCATCTCAATTAACATATAAAGAACGTTGGCAAATTGTTCAATATGTAGAAGTATTGCGCACAGATTTGTTAAAATAGAGTACAAAAAGATAGAATCCGAAAGATATGTATCAATTCTCAGGTAAATTAAAAACATTCTCAATAGCACTAATTATTTTTGGTGTGATAGGAACTGCATTCAGTTTTTACAGTGGTTCTCAAAAGACCCTAGAAGACGCAAAACATGTAATAGAGGCATCTCATAGTGATGGTCATGGAAACTCTCATGGAGATTCAACGACTCATAATGAAGAAGAGGCTGGAGATAGTCACGCTTCTAAAGTTGGAGATCATGCAACAGAATCACATGTAGACAAACTGACTCATAATGAAGAAAAGAGTCATGATAGTCATGACTCAAAAACAGAAGAGCATTCAACAACAGAAGTACATGCTACATCCGCTGACAATGAACATGAACTACATGTTTTACATCAATTACAAAATAGACCATGGTCTGCATTTTATGTAGCTTTATTTTTCTCTTTAGGAATAACATTACTCGTTTTAGCATTCTATGCAATACAAAGAGTTGCCCAAGTAGGTTGGTCTGTTGTTATTTTAAGAGTAATGGAAGCTATTACCGCAAATTTATTACCAGCATCCATTATAATGATACTAGTCCTTATTGCTTCTGTAATGCATTTAAATCATTTATTTCCATGGATGGCAGAAGGTATTTTTGATCGAACAAGTGAAAACTACGATCCAATAATAGACGGTAAATCTTGGTGGATGAATCCTACAGGTTTCATGCTAAGAAGTATCGGGTATCTTTTAATTTGGAATGCTTACAGGTTCTTTATCAGAAGAAGTTCTATTAAAGAAGATACTGCAAATGATGGAAATAAAACATACAAGAAAAACTATAACGTATCAGTTGCTTTTTTATTCTTATTTATGATATCAGAATCTATGATGTCTTGGGATTGGATTATGGGCTTAGATCCTCACTGGTTCTCAACATTATTTGGTTGGTATGTGTTAGCTACTTTATTAGTAAGTGCATTAACAGTAATTGCATTTTTTACAATTTATTTACGTTCTAAAGGTGCTTTACCGGGTATAAATGATAGTCATATTCATGATTTAGCGAAATTTATGTTTGGTTTTTCTGTTTTCTGGACTTATTTATGGTTCTCACAGTTTATGTTAATCTGGTATGCAGATATTCCTGAAGAAACCACTTATTTCGTAGCAAGGTTTACAGAGTATAAATTACCATTTTTAGGAATGGTTGTTATGAATTTCGTTTTTCCAATATTATTATTATTAAATAGTGATTTTAAAAGCAAGCCTTGGTTTGTTTTTATTGGAGGATTCGTGATTTTAGCAGGTCATTATGTTGATGTTTTTGTCATGGTAATGCCCTCAACAGTTGGTGCACAATGGTCTTTTGGAATTCCAGAAGTAAGTGCTTTATGTTTTTTTATTGGTTTGCTTATTTATACAACCTTAAGAGCATTTTCAAAAGCAAATCCAATACCAAAAGGAAACCCTTTTCTAAAAGAAAGCGAGCATTTCCATTATTACAACATTGAACATTCAGGAGAAGAATCAGCAGATCATTAATAAATAATTGAATTAAAATAATTAAGACAAGATAAATATGTTAGCTCTATTTTATATTTTTATAGGCATTGCAATCGGGGTAAGTTTCTGGCAAATAACCAGAATTATGAACTTGAGAGGTGTAATTGCCACAGATGAAGATAATGCAAAACAAGGGAAGTATGCCCTATTATTTATGGCATTCTTTTATGCGATGATGATTTATTGCTTAATCTTCATGAATGTAATAATGTTACCAGAATCTGCTTCTATTGAAGGAGAACATGATGATAATTTATTCAATATTACTTTTTGGTTAATTGGTATTGTACAATTTGTTATGCAATTTCTAATTTTTTACTTTACTTTTAAGTACAGAGGTAATAAAGATAGAAAAGCCAAGTTCTATGCGGATAGTCATAAATTAGAAGTAATTTGGACTATAGTACCTGCTGTTGTTTTAGTTGTTTTAATTGGATATGGTTTATGGCAATGGAATAACATCATGGATTTATCGGATTCAGAAGACCCGGTTGTTATAGAACTTTATTCAAGACAATTTGATTGGCAAGCGCGTTATGCTGGTGAAGACAATACTTTAGGACGAGGAAACGTAAACTACATTAAAGGTAGAAACTCTATGGGTGTAGATATGTCTGATAAAAATTCATTAGATGACAAGCAAGTAACAGAATTGTATTTGCCAAAAGGAAGAAAGATTCATTTCCAATTCCGTTCCCAAGATGTTTTACATTCTGCTTACATGCCTCATTTTAGAGCTCAAATGAATTGTGTACCTGGTATGGTAACAAAGTTTGGCTTTACTCCGAAGTTTACGACAGAAGAAATGAGACAGAGTTCTGAAGTCATTGCCAAAACGATTGGTATCAACAAAATCAGAAAGGCTAAAGGTGAAGAAGAACTTTATGAGTTTAATTTCATACTACTATGTAATAAAATTTGTGGAGCATCACATTACAACATGCAAATGAAAATTACTGTCGTAGATCAAGAAGATTATGACGAATGGATTGCCGAACAACCAACCTTAGCATCAATATTAAATAATTAAATTAAGACACTACAAATAAATAGATTATGTCAGAACATCATCATAAAGAAACATTTGTAACTAAATATATTTTTAGTCAGGATCACAAAATGATCTCTAAACAATTCTTGGTTACAGGAATGATTATGGGGATTATAGCAGTATTTATGTCCATGTTATTCCGTTTACAGATTGCGTGGCCAGAAACATCGTTTACTATCATTGAAGCATTCTTAGGAAATCATCAAACAGATGGTGTAATGGACCCTGATTTTTACCTTGCATTAGTTACAATACACGGTACCATTATGGTATTCTTTGTACTAACAGCAGGTTTAAGTGGTACATTTTCAAATTTATTAATTCCATTGCAAATTGGAGCTAGAGATATGGCTTCAGGTTTTATGAATATGATTTCATATTGGTTATTCTTTTTATCAAGTGTAATTATGGTTATCTCATTATTTGTAGAAGCTGGTCCAGCATCTTCAGGATGGACGATTTACCCACCCTTAAGTGCTTTGCCACAGGCAATACCAGGTTCGGGAGCAGGTATGACATTATGGTTAGTTTCTATGGCTATTTTCGTCGCTTCTTCTCTGATAGGGGCCTTAAATTATATTGTTACAATATTTAATTTAAGAACAAAAGGAATGCAAATGACAAGATTGCCGCTAACAATGTGGGCATTCTTTATTACAGCAATTATTGGTGTAGTTTCTTTTCCTGTTTTATTATCAGCAGCTTTATTACTGATTTTTGATAGAAGCTTTGGAACCTCATTTTATTTATCAGATATTTTTATTTCTGGAGAAGTATTGCATTATCAAGGAGGGTCACCAGTATTATTTGAACACTTATTTTGGTTTTTAGGTCACCCAGAGGTATATATTGTATTATTACCAGCATTAGGAATAACCTCAGAAATTATATCAACAAATTCTAGAAAACCAATTTTTGGATATAGAGCAATGATTCTTTCTATTATGGCAATTGCATTTTTATCTACAATTGTTTGGGGGCATCATATGTTTATTACGGGTATGAATCCTTTCTTAGGATCTGTATTTACTTTTACAACATTATTGATTGCAATTCCATCAGCGGTAAAAGCATTTAATTATATCACCACTTTATGGAAAGGTAACTTACAACTAAACCCTGCAATGTTATTTTCTATAGGACTAGTTTCTACATTTGTAACTGGTGGTTTAACAGGTTTAGTTTTAGGAGATTCAGCCTTAGATATCAATATTCATGATACCTATTTTGTTGTCGCTCACTTTCATTTAGTAATGGGTGTTTCTGCTATATTTGGAATGTACGCTGGTATTTACCACTGGTTTCCAAAAATGTATGGTAGAATGATGAATAAAACACTAGGCTATTGGCACTTTTGGATTACAATTATTTGTGCTTATGGAGTTTTCTGGCCAATGCATTTTATTGGTTTAGCAGGTCTACCAAGAAGGTACTATTCAAATACAGCATTTCCAATGTTCGATGATTTACTACAAATAAATGTTGTGATTACTATTTTTGCCTTAGTTGGAGGTACTGCTCAGATAATTTTTCTTGCTAATTTCTTTATATCCATGTATCGAGGTGAGAAAGCAACTCAAAATCCATGGAAATCTAATACTTTAGAATGGACCACTCCTGTTGAGCATATTCACGGAAATTGGCCAGGAAAACTACCGGAAGTTCATAGATGGGCTTATGACTACAGTAAAAGAGTAGATCCAAATGATGATGATAGTGATTATTTACATGGTCAAGATTTTGTATCACAAATTACGCCTTTATTAGAAGGTGAAGAACATTCTTAAAATTGTAATGTTATTCCTTTGAAGATCGGAATCTCATCATAAAAATATAAAAAGCCTTTCCTATTTGGAAAGGTTTTTTCGTTCAATAACAAAAGGTATATTTAACCTGCTTCAAAATCTCTTATATTTGTAAATATGAATGAAAACTTAAACCCTGATAACGATCATTTAACAAATGATGATTTAGACGTAGAAAAAAAATTACGCCCACTAACGTTTGATGATTTTACAGGACAAGATCAAGCTTTAGACAATCTTAAAATATTTGTTGAAGCCGCTAATCAAAGAGATGAAGCTTTAGATCACACCTTATTTCATGGCCCTCCTGGTTTAGGGAAAACAACTTTGGCTCATATTTTAGCAAACGAATTACAAGTTGGTATAAAAGTTACTTCTGGACCGGTTTTAGACAAACCAGGAGATTTAGCTGGATTGTTAACAAATTTGGATGAACGAGATGTTTTATTTATTGACGAAATCCATAGATTAAGTCCGATTGTAGAAGAGTATTTATACTCAGCGATGGAAGATTACAAAATTGACATTATGATTGAATCTGGTCCAAATGCTAGGACTGTTCAAATTAACTTAGAGCCATTTACTTTAATAGGAGCTACAACACGTTCAGGCTTATTAACAGCGCCAATGAGAGCGCGTTTTGGAATTAGCACCAGATTACATTATTACACAACAGAACTGCTAACAACAATCATTCAAAGAAGTTCACTTATTTTAAAAGTTCCAATTTCTATGGAATCAGCAATTGAAATTGCAGGTAGAAGTCGAGGGACTCCAAGAATAGCAAATGCTTTGTTACGTAGAGTTAGAGATTTTGCACAAATAAAAGGAGATGGTTCAATTACCATAGAAATTGCAAAGTATGCTTTAAAAGCATTAAATGTAGACGCACATGGTTTAGATGAAATGGATAATAAAATTTTGGAAACGATTATTGATAAATTTAAAGGAGGTCCAGTAGGTATTAGTACAATTGCAACAGCAGTTTCTGAAAACACAGAAACGATAGAAGAAGTATATGAACCTTTTTTAATTCAGCAAGGTTTTATTATGAGAACTCCTAGAGGAAGAGAAGTTACAGAATTAGCATACAAGCATTTAGGTAGAACGAAAGGTAAGAGTCAAGCAGAATTATTTTAAAAGTACTATTAGTATTTAAGAATTTGCTAATAGCCGTAGGCTAAGAAAAAGATGAATATAAAAAAAATTATACCAATTTTAGAGTGGTTACCCAACTATAACAAGTCTCTTTTTAAAGGTGATTTAATTGCGGGAATTACGGTAGGTATTATTTTAATTCCACAAGGAATTGCGTATGCTTTAATTGCTGGTTTGCCACCAATTTATGGTTTGTATTGTGCATTAGTTCCACAAATAATTTATGCCATTTTTGGATCTTCAAGACAGGTTGCAATTGGTCCTGTTGCAATGGATTCTCTAATTGTTGCTACAGGTGTTTCAACATTAGCTTTAGCAGGTTCAGAAAGTTACATTGCAATTGCTATTTTACTTGGGTTAATGGTAGGTGCCATTCAATTTATATTAGGAGTTTTTAGTTTAGGCTTTATCGTTAATTTTTTATCAAAGCCAGTAATTACAGGTTTTACATCAGCAGTTGCCCTTATAATTGGATTGAATCAATTTAGAAATTTATTAGGTGTCGATTTCATCCAAAGTGATCAAATTCAATATATTTTAGAAGATATTTGGTTGCACATATCAAACTTTAATACTCATACAGCAATAATAGGTTTCTTCTCAGTGATCATTATTATTGTCTTTAGACGGATTAATAAGAAAATTCCGAATGCTTTAATTGTTGTAGTTCTAGGGATTTTAATTATGAAATATTTTGGAAAAAGCTTTTTAGATGTTTCTATTGTAAAAGATGTTCCATCAGGATTGCCAGTTTTTGGAATTCCAGTTTTTGATTTTGATTTAATTAGAGAATTATTACCAATTGCATTAACTTTAGTGATGGTGGGTTATTTAGAAACTATTTCTATTGGTAAATCTTTAGAGGCAAAACAAGACGAATATAGAATTAGACCTAATCAAGAATTAATTGCTTTAGGATTGAGTAATATGGTTGGTTCATTGTTTAAATCATATCCAACAACATCTAGTTTTTCAAGATCAGCAATCAATCAAGAAAGTGGAGGCAAAACAGGAATGGCGGCATTAATTTCTGTTATTATGGTTGTGATTACACTTTTATTTTTAACACCATTATTTTATCATTTGCCAAAAACTGTATTGGCTGCAATTATTATTGTCGCCGTTTTTGGGTTGATAAATTTTAAAGAAGCTGCTTTTTTATGGAGAGCTAATAATTTAGATTTTTGGCTGATGTTATCAACTTTTATAGCAACATTATTATTAGGAATTGAATACGGAATTATAGTTGGTGTTGGTTTGTCATTAGTTGTTTTAATATATAGAACATCAAGACCTTATGTCATTGAATTAGGGAAAGTGCCAGACTCAAATTTTTATAGAAATAAGAATCGTTTCGAAGAAGTAATTATAGAAGATGATATTTTAGTTTTTAGGTTTGATGCTCAAATATTTTATGCGAACTCAAGTTATTTTAGAGATAATTTAGACGAAATGGCCTCTCAAAAAGGGAAGGCATTAAAATTGATTGTATTAGATGCAGAGAGTATTAATAGAGTAGACAGTACGGGTGTAGAAATGTTAAAAGAACGTATTAAGTTCTATCAGAAAAAGGACGTGGTTTTTTACTTTGCAGGTGTTAAAGGCCCAGTAAGAGATGATTTTTTTAGAAGTGGTATTTTAGAAATTATAGATATTAACCACTTTTTTATGAGAGCGAATCAAGCTGTAAAATTTCATAAAACTGGAGATAGAAAAAAGCAAGAAAAGTATGCTAAATACATACATCAAGCATACAAGTAAATAGAAAATTACATTTAAAAAAGATGAATTTAAATGTGTTTTTAATAGTTGAAAATTGTGATATTTAAGAATTATGATAATAGAACAAATTTATACAGGTTGTTTGGCCCAAGGAGCCTATTATATAGAAAGTAATGGAGAAGTTGCAATTATAGACCCATTAAGAGAAGTACAAAATTATTTGGATCGTGCAGATAAGAATAATGCAAAAATTAAATATATTTTTGAAACTCATTTTCATGCAGATTTTGTGAGTGGTCACGTAACTTTATCAGAAAAAACAGGAGCAGAAATTGTTTTTGGACCCTCAGCAAAAACAAGCTTTGAGTCAATAATTGCAGAAGATAATCAAGTTTTTAAAGTTGGTGATATTACAATAACAGTTTTACATACTCCTGGACATACATTGGAAAGTTCTTGCTTTTTATTAAAAGATAAAGAAGGTAAAGATCATGCAATTTTTAGCGGAGATACCTTGTTTTTGGGAGATGTAGGTAGGCCCGATTTAGCTCAAAAAGGAGAGTTTACAGAAAAAGATTTAGCTGGTTTTTTGTTTGATAGTTTACGAAATAAAGTAATGCCTTTAGCAGATGACGTTATTGTATATCCTGCACATGGAGCTGGTTCTGCTTGTGGTAAAAATTTAAGTAAAGAAACGGTAGGTGTAATTGGTCACCAAAAAGAAACCAATTATGCTTTAAGAACCAACATGACTAAAGAAGAATTTATCAAAGAAGTTACGGATGGATTATTACCTCCTCCTGCCTATTTTCCTTTAAACGTGAAATTAAATAAAGAAGGATATAAAAATATTGATGACATCATTAAAGTATCAGCAAAACCCTTATCAGTAAAAGATTTTGAGTTGATTGCCAATAAAACAGATACTATAACTTTAGATGTCAGACATCAATCAGAATTTATAAAAGGATTTATTCCACAATCTATTTTTATTGGGATTGATGGAGGATTTGCACCTTGGGTTGGCGCTTTAATAAAAGATATTGAACAACCAATTTTATTGATAACCCCCAAAGGAAAAGAAGTAGATACCATTACACGTTTATCTAGAGTTGGTTTTGATAACGTTTTAGGTTATTTAGATGGGAGCTTTAATTCTTGGCAAGAAGCAGGCAAAGAAATTGATACCTTAAACTCTGTTTCTGTAGACTTCTTAGAGCAAAAAATAAATAAAAAAGCGCTTGTTTTCGATGTTAGAAAACCAAGGGAATTTGAAAGCGAACATATTATAGGAGCGGAAAGCACGCCTTTAGATTTCTTAAATAATCATATTTTTGAATTTCCTAAAACTGATGATTTTTATGTGCATTGTGCAGGAGGCTATCGTTCTGTAATAGCAGCTTCTATTCTAAAATCACGTGGTTTTCATAATGTAATTGATGTTGCAGGTGGTTATGCAGCCGTTAGAAATACAACGATAGAAAGAACAGCTGTAGCTTGTCCATCAACTTTAAAATAAAATAATGAAAAACGTTTTATGTCTTTTTTTGATGTGCTTCTTCTTCATCAATTGTACTTCACAAGAGGGCGTAAAGTCTATTTCTACAATAGAATTGAAACTCTTGCTAGAAAAAGAAGATATCCAATTAATAGATGTTAGAACTCCCGAAGAAATAGAGCAAGGTTTTATAGAAACTGCAAAATTTACTAATTTTTTTGATCATGATTTTTACATAAAAGTTACTAAACAATTAGACAAAAGGAAACCCGTCTACTTGTATTGTAGAAGCGGAGCTAGAAGTGGTAAATCAGCAAAAATATTACAAGAAAAAGGGTTTAAAGTTTACAATGTTATAGGTGGATATAACCAATGGAAAGAAGAAAACTAAAAATTTTAATAACAATTTTTTAAGTAGAAATATTTTATTAGTTCTTTGCTTTTTAAAAAAGATATAGACACGCATAAAAAGAGAGCACAAAAACTTTTAAATTAGAGTTTTTGTTCTCTCTTTTTAGTATTTTGGTTCTATGAAAAAAATATTAATTGCTATGCTACTTGTGGTCAACTTTGGTTTCTCACAAGAAAAAATTCCATTCATTGACTATAACGAAATACTTCAGGAAATAAACAAAGAAGAAAGTAGTGAAAAAAAATTAGTTCTTATTAATAAAATTAGTAAGAACGACTCTGCTTATTATCCTTTACTTGTATCAAAATCCTATCATCTACTACAAATAGAAAAATATGAAGAGGCTTTAAACGTTGCAAATGAAGGTCTTGATGATATTCATGAGCATTCTAAAGCTAATTATTATGTCAATAAAGGTGTTGCTTTAACAAACTTAAAAAGAGATTATGAAGCTCTAGAGAACTATCTTAAAGGTATTCAGATCTATCCTAAAAACTATTTATTATGGTCTAATAAAGCATCCGTCTTAGAAAGACAAGGAAAGTTAAACGAGGCTGTAAATGCATATAAAATAGCAATAAATTTAAATCCTACTTATACAAAACCACATTTACAAATTGGTAATATTTACTATAAACAAGAGCGTTTAACACAAGCATTAATGTGTTTTAATATGTACCTTCTTTTAGAGCCTGATGCAAATGGAGCTTTTACAACTTTACAATCTTTAAATAACGTTGTGCAATCAAAAAACACGAATAAAAGAGATCGAAATATCAAGTTAGATGACGAAGATGATTCTTTTGAAGATATCGATTTAGTTTTGACTAGTAAATTGGCAATGAATAAGAATTATGTAACAGGTAACCCTTTAAATATTGCGTTGGCAAGACAGAATCACGCAATGATTACTCAGCTAAGAAATTTTGAAGGAAATGGTGGTTTTTGGGATAAAACATACGTTCCTTTTTATAAATGGATTGCCGAAAACAATAAATTTGATGATTTTATTTACACGTTAGCCTACTCTGTAGAAAACGAAGAGTACAAAAAAATCATTAAAAAAAATACTGAAAATATTATCGCTTTTTTAGGGGATTTAAAAAAAGAGTGGACAACAAAGGTATCTAAAAACAATATTCTTTTTAATGGAAAACAACAAGATGTAACATATCAATATAGCGATTCTTATGTGGATGCAATTGGTGTAATTGAAGCTGAAAAAACGATTGGATTTTGGCAGTTTTATAACGCATCTGGTAGATTAACTACCGAAGGGAATTTTGATACTTTAGGAAATAGAACTGGTGAATGGACTTGGTATACTTCGTTAGATAAAATAAAGGAAACAGCTTTTTACAAAGAAAGCCTTTTGCAAGGGCCAAATGTAATGTTCCATAAAAATGGGAAGAAATATGTAAATGCTATGTATAAAAATGATTCTTTACATAGTAAGTACGAGTCTTTTAATAAGGAAGGAGCTTTAGTACAAAGAAAATATTTTAAATCGGGGAGCTTAGATAGTATTTATAAATCCTATTTTAAAGTTGGAGAAAAAAATCTTGAATTTTATATTCCTTATAAGAATGGTAAAATTGATGGTGAAGCTTTGGAGTATTACGAAAATGGAGATTTGTATGAAAAATCTTTTTATGTTTCTGGTAAAATGAATGGTGTAAAAATAGGGTATCACTCTAATAAAAAAATCTCATCTGAAATTAGTTATTTGGATGGTGAACTAAGTGGAGGTTATAAGTCATACCATACAAACGGAAACCTAAATGAGGTTGGTCAAAGTTTAGAAGGTTTTTATAATGGTCCTTGGAAAATATATTATTCAGACGGAACACTGCAGAGCGAATTCTCTTATGATATAGGAAACTTAGATGATTTGTATAAGTTCTATGATACAGATGGCAAATTATTTTATGAATACGTTTACAAAAAAGGAGAAATGATTGCTTTTACTTTTTATAATAAAGATGCAACTGTTTTAAAGAAGGGTAAAAAGAAAAGCGGTGAGTTTTATTACGAAGGATTTTCGCCGAAAGGAAATAAAACAACAGAAGGATTGTATGATATTTCTGGCGGAAAAATGGGGGAATGGAAATTTTACACGAATCATGGAGTATTAATTAATAAAGGAAATTTTGAAGAGGGTAAAGCAATAGGAGAATATATCACGTATTTTAAAAATGGTAAAATTGAGAATATAACAACATATAAAGAGGGCGTTATTGATGGTTATTATGTTGGTAATCATGGAAACGGACAAATGAGTACTCAAGGTTGGTATAAAGAAGGAAGTCAGCACGGAGAGTGGCGTTATTATAATTTGGATGGAACCATAAATGCACTAAATTTTTACCATAAAGGAAAGTTGCAGGGAACACAAAAATATTATGGTGTAGCGGGGAAGTTAACCGCTACTTCTCTCTATAAATTTGATCATCTAATTTCTGAAAACAGCTTTAATAAAGAGGGAGTTTTATTCGAAAAGTTAAACTATACTTCGACAGAAAAGGAATATGAAATAGTCTCAAAACATTTTAACGGAAAACCAAAAACAAAAATTTCATATGTAAATGAGGTCAAACATGGAGGTTATGAAGTTTTCTATTTTAATGGGAACAAAAAAGTTTCAGGTATTTATATTAATGGAGCACAAAGCGGGCTTTGGACTTGGTATTATGAAGACGGGAATATCGAAAGTAAAACCAATTATTATAGAGGAAATATAGACGGTAAAATAATTAATTATTATAAAAACGGTACAATACAAGGTGATTATAATTATGAAAATGATTTAGAAATAGGAACTAGTCTTAAATATTATAAAACGGGTATTAAAAAATCTAGCGTACAATATTACGAAGGGAAAAAGCATGGCAGACAGGCGTTTTATGATGTTTCAGGGAAACTTCAGTTAGTTCGTTTTTATACGCATGGAGAAAATATTGGTTATAGTTATACTG
Organism: Flavobacteriaceae bacterium ASP10-09a; assembly: GCA_000981625.1. Classification (GTDB taxonomy): domain Bacteria; phylum Bacteroidota; class Bacteroidia; order Flavobacteriales; family Flavobacteriaceae; genus Polaribacter. The sequence goes on along the minus strand of LAQA01000012.1, from coordinate 40,777 downwards.
GTAAAAATGGAACAGAAATTGCAATGATTCCATTATCTAATGAAACTGGAAAAGTTGAATCTTTTTTTGATAACGGAAAACCTTCAAAAACTATGGAATATAAATATGGAGATTTGGTTAATAACTACAAATCCTTTTTGTACACAGGAGCTTTAGAAGAGGAAATGTTTTTTGTAGATGGTGAGTATCATGGACTAAAAAAAATGTATTTTTCGAATGGGCAACTAAAAGAAGAAACGACTTATAACCATGGACAGAAACATGGAAAAAATAGTACTTATTATGAAAACGGAACGAAGAAAGAAGAAAAAATGTTTTCAAATGATATACAACATGGAATGTCATTTTTTTATGATGAAACAGGAAAATTAAAAATAAAAAAGGAATATTTTAATGGAAAAATATACGCGTTTGAAAATTTATAAATCAAGTTTAATTGCACTGTTTTTATTTGTTGTAACAGGCGTAAATAGCCAGTATTCTGCTGATTTTTTAAAGTTTAGCAAACTACATCCAGAAGATACAAAAATTCGTTTACAACAAGAAACGGTTATTACGATTGAAGTTACCAAACTTGGTATAGAGATAAATCAAGGTTTTATTGAAGAAGATTTGTATTTAAACGAATCTGCAACTTATAATTCTAAATGCAGATTGAATTTCTCTGCTTTTTTCGAGTTGAATGAAATCGAAGCGTCTTCACTTTCTTTTGAAGACAATGAATATGTGGCAACAGCAGTAGAAAAATTTACAGAAAAAGATGAGTTGAATCAATCTTTTTATGATGATACAAAGTCTCTAAATTTTGTGTATCCGAATTTAAAAAAAGGCTCAAAATCAAAATTAAAATATTCTCAAAAAATTAAAAATCCCCGGTTTTTAATGCCTTTTTATTTTGGCGATTATTATCCTGTGAAAAAAAATAAAGTAACCATTATTGCAGATAAAAGCGTGAATTTAGAATTTAGGAGATTTAATGTTTCTGATGATAAAATAAAATTTACAAAAGAAGAAAAAAGGAAAAAAGTAATTTATACTTGGGAGTTAAATGACCAATCAGCATACGAATATGAGGCAAATACACCAAGTTTTAAAACGATTTTGCCACATATCGTTCCGATCATCACATCCTATAAGATTAAAAAGGAAAACAAAAGACTTTTAGGAGAAGTATCAGATTTATATGGTTGGTATTATTCTTTGGTTGAAGATGTGAATTTAGAAGCGCCAAACCCAGAATTGGTCAATTTAGTCGCTGAAATTACTGCCGATAAAAAGACCGAATTAGAAAAGGTAAAAGCTATTTATTATTGGGCGCAAAAAAATATAAAATATATTGCTTTTGAGTATGCACTCGGAGGTTTTATTCCAAGGGAATCTAATGAGGTTTTTAGAAAGAAATACGGCGATTGTAAAGATAATTCAAGTATTCTTTACAGAATGTTAGAAATTGCAGGTGTAAAAGGAAACTTAACGTGGATTGGTACAAGAAGTATTCCTTATACCTATGAAGAAGTGCCAACGCCGGTGGTAGATAACCACATGATTCTTTCTTATGAAAACAATGGAAGAACTTATTATTTAGATGCAACAGGAAGATATATTAAATTCGGAATTCCGACTTCTTTTATTCAAGGAAAAGAAGCACTGGTTTCTTATGGAAAAGAATTTAAGATTAAAAAAGTACCAGTTATTAGTGCAAAACAAAATGCATATATAGATAGTACAACTATCAAAATTGAAAACGGAAGTGTTATTGGATCTGGTAAAACAATTATTTCTGGTTATCCGAAGATTGATGTTTTTAATGCTCTTGAAAATGAGAATACGCAAACCAAATTGAAACAATTTTATAACAGAACTTTTGAAAAAGGAAATAATAAGTTTTTAGTGAGCCGTTTTAAAGAGTCGAATAAGTATCATTATGACAATGATTTTATAGTAGATTACGATTTCGAAATTAAAAACTATTCTAAAAATTTGGGAGATGAAATTTACATCAATCTAAATTTAAACAAAGACCTATCCTATTACAAAACGGATAAAAAGCGTGAAAATGCAATAGAATACGATTATAAAAGATATTTTAGCTATACGACGAAATTAGAAATTCCAAAAGGTTACACCATAGATTATGTGCCAGAAAACGTAAAAGTTTCCAATGATTTTATGACCTGCGCAATAAATTATGTAGTAAAAGAAAATCAGGTAATTTATAATCAAACAATAGAATTAAACTTCTTAATTTTGACTTTAGAACAACAAAAAGTAGTAAACAAACAGATTAAAAAAATTGAAAGAAACTATAAAGAAATCGTAGTTTTAAAAAAAGAATAAAAAAGAGTTATGAAAATTATAATTAGTTTATTATTTACGGTATTATGTGCTTTTCAGATAGCAGTTTCACAAAACAATCCTTATTTTGAGAGTTATGATTGGGAAGAATCCCCTAGTTATGCCGCGGAAGAAGGAAGTACAGAAGATATGATTGCTGTAAAAGAGAAAACGGTTACAGAGTTTTATTTCCAGAAGAAAAATTTGGTAGAATATTTTTTAGAACATAAAGTTTTATGGCTAAACTCTGATGATGCTATAGAAGAGTATAATAAAATTTATTTACCATTTTCATCGAGAGCAGAATTACAAGTTAACAAAGCAAGAGTTATTACTCCAGAAGGGAAATTGATTAATCTAGATCAATCTAAGATATTAACTTCAGAAGATGAAGAAACGGGCAGAACGTATAAATATTATGCCTTAGAAGGAATTACAAAAGGAAGTTTTATTGAGTATATGTATGTGGTAAAAAGACCGCCAAGTTATACGGGAGACAAAGTCTACATTCAAGATTCTTACAATAAAGATAAAGTTGAATTCGATTTGTTTTCTCCCAGTAATTTACTGTTTAAATTTAAGAGTTTTAATGATTTACCAACTGTAGAAAGAGATACCCTAACTACAGAAAAATTGCATTATAAATTACACATCTCTAAAGTTGAAAAATTAGAAAGCGAATACCAAGCACCTTACAATGCTTCAAGAGCTTTTCTTGTGTATAAAATGGATAAAAATACGGCAGGGAACGGTAATGATATGGTTTCTTATAGCAATGTTTCACAGAATTTGTACAGCACTTATTATCCAGACTATTCCAAAAAGACAAAAAATTTACTAAGCGGTTTTATTAATGAATTAGAATTACCAGAAAATGCAGATGAAGAAAGTATCGCTAGAAAATTAGATTTTTTTATTAAAACAAATGTGTATTCACAAGATGTGTATAGTGATGATTTAAAAGATTTAGATCAAATTTTAACTAAAAAAGTAGCGAATGAAACAGGGATTATAAAATTATATATTGCTGTCTTAAGGTCTTTAAATGTAAAGCATGAACTTGTTTTAACTACCGATAGAAAACAAATGAAGTTTGATACAGCATTTGAATCTACTAATTTCTTAACTGACTTTTTGCTGTATTTTCCAAAATCTAAAAAGTACCTATCACCAAATGCATCTGGCACAAGATTTGGTTTTCCGATGCCTTATATGATGGACAATTACGGGTTATTTATGAAAGAAGTGGTTATTGGCGATTTTAAATCTGCTGTTGGTAAAATTAAATATATAGAACCTGTTAAAGCCGAAGAAATTATTGATGTTATGAAAGTAACAATCGATTTCAATACAGAAAATTTAACTGAAAATAGTATTAATTTTGATAGAGCTTTTAGTGGATATTACGCAATGAATATTCAGCCTTTTATGCATTTAATTCAAGGGAAAAAAAGAGACGAATTAGTAGATAGTTTTATAGAAAATATTACCAAAGAGTTAGAGATACAAAGCAGGAAAATAGTAAATGATGATTCTGAATTATTTGGTGTAAAACCATTACAGTTTATCGTAGACTTTACGACGGAAGCTTTTGTAGAAAAAGCAGGAAGAAAGTATTTATTTAAACTAGGAGATTTAATTGGTCAACAAGTGCAGCTATACCAAGAAAAAGAAAGAGTATTGCCTTTAGAAGAGCAATTTCATAGAAGTTATTTTAGAACACTTACCATTAATATTCCTGAAGGATACAAAATCACCAATTTAGATGATATTAATATAGACAACTCGTACGCTAAAAATGATAAAGAATTGTTTTCATTTAAATCTTCGTATCAATTAAAAGGAAGTACTTTAACAGTAACTGCAGACGAACATTATAGAGAAAACATTATAACAGTAGCTATGTATGAAGAATACAGAACAGTAATTAATAGTGCAGCAGATTTTAATAAATTAGTATTGTTATTAGAACCTAAATAATTAGTTTTTATTTAGTTGACTGGTTATTGATGAATTAAAGTAAGAGTTACCCTAAATATGACTTTAATAAACGTGTTCTAGACCTAGATTGTAGGTTTCTAATCGCTTTTTGTTTTAATTTACGAACCCTTTCTATAGATAGGTCGAATAGGTCTCCAATTTCAGTTAAGCTATATGGGGAAGGTAGGCCAATACCATAATACATTTTAATTACCTGCGCTTCTTTATGAGATAGCATTTCTAAGACTCTGTTTATTTCTATAGTTAAAGATTGATTTATTAACTCTTTGTCGGGTTTTGGTGAATCTCCAGACTGCAATACATTATATAAATTAGAATCCTCACCCTCTTTAAAAGGGGCGTCCATAGAGACATGTTTTCCAGAATTTTTTAAAGATAGCTCGACTTCTGCTTCAGTCATATCTAATTGTTTTGCAATTTCTTTATGTGTTGGCATACGTTGCTCATCTTGTTCTAATCGAGCATATATTTTTTTTATTTTACTGATGCTTCCTATTTTATTTAGCGGTAGGCGTACAATACGAGACTGTTCAGCTAACGCTTGTAAAATAGATTGGCGAATCCACCACACAGCATAAGAAATAAACTTAAAACCTCTAGTTTCATCAAATCGTTTTGCAGCTTTTACCAAGCCTAAGTTGCCTTCATTTATTAAGTCAGATAATTTTAAACCTTGCCCCTGGTATTGTTTTGATACAGAAACAACAAACCTTAAATTTGCACTAACTAATGCATTTAAGGCGCTACTGTCTCCCGTTTTAATTTTTAAAGCTAACTCTACTTCTTCATCCGCAGTAATAAGATCAATTTTACTAATTTCTTGAAAATATTTATCTAAAGATTCTGAATCACGATTGGTAACCTGTTTAGCAATTTTAAGTTGTCTCATAAATATAATTTTTGATAAATTAAGTTTAAATAAATAGATTACAATCATCACACTCTTTCATCTCTCCATAATAAGTTTCTCTGTATTTATGGATTGTTTTGAAAGGAATCCCTAAAAAATATTTTTTAATGTAAGTAACTCTTGAGTTTAACATTCCCATTGCTGAAGAATAGTATTTTTGATATTTAGTTTCTCTTTTAACGTGAAGTATTTTCATAAGTAGAATTTTAAAGAAGTGCGTAACACTTTTTAATTGAAATTTAATATTTTAGTAGGGGTGATTTTTTTGAAAAAAGTATCGGACAAAAAAACTAGAAAGCAGAGGAGGCAAGTTTATTAGATTGATTTTTTAAAATGCAAAAATCAAAATTATAAGCTTTGGTGTTTCTTTTGTAGTAAGTATAAGAATCTTTCATGAATCTGCAATATACGAAAAAACGAGCCTTTTTCGATGAAAAAAGCTCGTTTTCTTTGTTTTTTTAATCAAAATCGACTAAAAAGTGTTGTTTTTTAAAATTTTAATGTTACTCCAACTAAAAAGTTTCTGGTGGCTTGCGGATAAAAACCTGCATAATCTCCAGTTATTGTAGTTCCACTTCCACCATCAAAATCAAAAGTTCCATAATAACCTCTGGCAACATACTCTTCATTAAAAATATTATTTACCAACACAGAAAAAATTACAGATTTAAATATTTTATTCGTATTTATTTGATACACAATATTTAAATCATTCGTAAGAAAACTATCTAAAACATCAATGCCAGATACAGTACTATCTAAATTACTCATAAATTGTTCTCCTACATATTTAGATAAAAAGGCTATTTGTAAATTTTCTACAGGTTGATAATTAATGCTGTTTCCAGCAACAATATTTGGCGAAAAAGACAAATTAGTAGTTCCTAAATTTTTAATATTTCCGTTCAAAGATCTTGTAAAATTTAGATTTTTGTTAGAACTAAACGCAATATTTGGTCTTATTGAAAACTGTTCAGATAGTGTAATATCTGCATCAATCTCTAAGCCTAAACGATAACTCTCTTTAGAGTTAACTCTAATTGCAGCGCCTACATCATCTAAATCACCTCTTAAAACCAACTGATTATCATAATCCATAAAATAGATATTGGTATTCAATTTAAAGTTTTCACTTTTTAAACGCCATCCTAATTCATAATCAAAAAGGGTTTCGTGTTTTACTTTATTATTAGTTACAATACTACTTTCAAAATCGTTTCTATTTGGTTCTCTATTTGCAACTGCAAAAGAAGCGTACAAGCTGTTTTGACCATTAATTTTGTAAGTCAAACCCAATTTCGGATTAAAAAAACTAAAATTTTCATCTACATCAATTGCTTCTCTGTCAGAAGTAATTCCTTTGGTTTGGTATCCAACAAAACGTCCTTGTAAATCTAAATAACCAGATACTTTATCAGAAATATCAAACGTTGCTTTTGCAAACACAGAAAAATCTGTTTTTTTCGCATCAGAAAAATAATATCGATCTCTAATATTTGTAGTTGATGTTAAATTGTCTCCCCAAATTACTTCTCCAAAATGGTCTCCTGTGTAGTTAGAATAAGAAATTCCAGAAATAAAATTAAGTTTATCTGTTTTATAATTTGTATTGAAGTTAAACACATAAAAATCATTATCTAACCAACGTCTTACAATTACATCACTTCCATCAACTATTAAATTATTAAAATCTGCTGCATTTTCATCATCTTTAAATTGCTCAAAATAACCAGATCCTGCTGTATAATTCAAAGCCAATGTTGTAGACCAATTCTTGTTCAATTTCTCATTCCAATGCAATTGATAATGATTTTGTTCATAATTATCTGTTTCATTGTCATATGTATATGGATTTTGTCTTCTATCCGCTGCCAATTGGTCTGCTGTTAAACCAAACCAAGATTGATAGGTTTGTTCTTTTCCACCAAAGGTAATTGCTTTAATTAGTGTATTTTCATCTGTATAACTTGCCTGTAAATAATACGATTTTATATCAGCAAAAGATCTGTCTACATAACCATCAGAATAAATATTAGATAAACGACCAGCAATTTCTATATGGTCGTTAATTTTGCCAGTACTAAACTTTACTGTATGTTTTCTGGTGTTGAAAGAACCAAAGGAATTAGCAATTTCTGCGGAAGCTTCTTCAGAAACAGCATCTGTTAGAATATTTAAACTTGCACCAAAAGCACCAGAACCGTTGGTAGATGTACCAACACCACGTTGCAATTGTAAACTTTCTGTAGAAGAAGCAAAATCACCTAAATTCACCCAAAAAGTACCTTGACTTTCTGCATCATTGTACGGAATTCCGTTTATAGTGACATTAATACGTTCTCCATTAGAACCACGGACACTCATTTGTGTGTAACCAACACCAGCACCAGCATCGGAAGATGAAACTACGTTTGGTAAATAATTCATTAAAATAGGTATGTCTTGTCCTAAATTACGTTTTGCAATTTCTTTTTTAGATAAGTTAGAAAAGGTAACTGGCACATCGGTATTTACACGAACCGCAGAAACTAACACTTCTTCTAAAACAGTCGCATTTGGTAATAAGCTAAAATTAATTTCTTCATTTTTAGTTAAAGCGATTCCTTTAGAAACCGTTTTGTAACCAATAAATGAAACCTGAATGGTGTAATTTCCTTTTGGAAGATTTACATTAAATTTTCCGTCAAAATCGGTGGAAGTTCCTTTTTTAGTTTCTTTTACCAAAATAGTTGCTCCCGGTAAAGATTCATTGTTTTCATTTACTACTTTTCCTTTAAGTGTAAATGTCTGGGCGTTTGCAAGTATACTTGCAAACAAGAATAAAAAAAAGATGTTTTTTTTCATTTTAAAAAATTTTTAAAACGAATAAAAAGAGGTAATTATTCTTGTGATTATTATTGAATAATTAATTTGTGAAGCATCGCTTCATTTTTTTGCATTCGTAACCATAGGTCTAAAAGACCTTTTTTACGTTCGCTTCCTAAACAGCATTATCTGTTCTAGGTTCAATGGGTATGATCTCAGCCTTTTAAAGTTTTGAGTTTTTAATTGTAAATGATGAGTTACTAATAACTCGAAATTTACAACTCTTAACTAAAATTAGCACCCCTTTATGAGAACAGTGCAAAATTAAGTAGGAATTTTTTAATGGGAAACAAAAAAGTGATTTATTATTTTAATCGAATTTAGGCTTCTTTCTCAGAGCTTTTTTCACAGAAACTCTTATTTTGTTTTCTGCTTTTCTTGTAATGGAACCTCTGCTAGGTTTTGTAGGTCTTCTTTTTTTAGGGCGAGCTAAATTTGTCTTTAATAATTCTAAAAAACGTTTAATCACAATGGCTTTATTTCGGTGTTGAGAACGCGTTTCATCACAAAATAAAATCAATGCATTCTCTTTTGTTAATTTTGATGAAAGCTTGGTTTTTAAAAGTGTTTTTTCAGCGTCAGACAAAGAATTAGAGTTTTCTAAATCAAAAGTTAATTCAATTTTAGAAGACGTTTTATTTACATGTTGACCCCCAGCACCAGAGCTTCTGATAGCTTTAAAATTGAGTTCTTTTATAATATCTATTTGATTCATCTAGTAATTAAATGAGGCTCCAGAATCGTCTCCTTGATGTAGGAAATGCATGTCTAGATCAAGTAAGGAATCAGAAAAAGAGTATAAGTTTTCTTTTTTAGATATAATTTCATCAATCGCTTTTACAGCATTTTTTAAACGGGTGTCTTTATCCCCTTTTAATAAAATATAGGGTTTATTATTGTCTTTTAAAGATTTCTCAAAAGCAGCAAACATTTCTAAACGCTGTTCTGGTCTGTCTCGTAAATCATCTTCTTCCCAAGGTGTGTCGATATAGGTTAATAGATATAAATCATACTGATTTTCATTGGCTGCTTTGTTTAATTTTTCATCAACAAAACCTACATAAAATTCTTCTGAATATACTTTTGTTTCTAATAAATCAGTGTCACAGATTAAAATTTTATCGGCTCTTTTAGCCAATTTGTTTTCTAGTTTCATTTGCCCAATTGCAATCGGAAGTAAATCTTCTTTCTCACAAGTTTTACGTTCATTATTCCATTTTTCTTGCAAATATTCACGCGCAAATTCTGGAGCCCAAACAGTATTGTAATAACGAGCTAGTTGACGAGAAAGTGTTGTTTTTCCTGAAGATTCAGGTCCAAATAAAACAACCTTTACAAGGTTAATGGGGTTTTGTTTAAGTTTTTTTTCCATGCTAAATAACCAAATATTGCTATAAAAGTAAATCCTAAGTATTGAAAACTAGTAAAGGTAAATCCTTTATAAAAATATAAAGGTACAGAAATGATGTTTCCTACTATCCAAAATAACCAATTTTCTATTTTTCGTTTTGCCATTAACCACATACCCACAAAGAAAATTGCAGTTGTAATTGTATCTACATATGCAACCCAAGAAGTCCATTTGTCAAATGTTTTATAAACGACAAACACAAACATCAGTGTTGCAAAAAAGATGTAAATGGCTGTTTTTTTTTCTTTTTGAGTTATTCTAGAAATTGGTGTAACATTTGTGTCATCCACCTTACGAGTCCAAATATACCATCCGTAAACACTCATTATAAAGTAATACCCATTAATCATCATATCACCTAAAAGCTCCCATTTTAAAAGCAAATACACAAATATTGACGTGCTAATCATTCCAGTTGGAAACACCCATATTTTGTTTTCTTTGGAATACCAAACGGATAAAAAACCAAAAATTACAGCAATAATTTCTAAAGTAATTTCTGTTGTTGAGTAAGTTTTGTATTGGCCAAAAAGTAATTCAAAAATTTCTGTCATATTCGTTTATGAAAAATTTAGAAGGGCAAAAGTAAGAAGTTATTATGGATTTTAATGTTTTTGATTATATAGAAATAAAGTTCGGATAGTTGTTTCGCTTTAAAACGTTGTAACTAATCAATACCCAAATACACAGGTAAATCCTTCAAATTCTAAAAATTCGATATTGTAAGAAGATACTTTACCATTAAAACGGATTTCACCAGTTGTATGATGATTATCAAAATTAAAATCATCCACATAAATATGATGTAAAAAAAGTAATTTTTTCTTTCCGTAGATTTTATACAAACTCTCTTTTGCTCCCCAAACAATTGTTAGTTTACTTATAAGAGCGTCCACATTTGCGATGGTTTTGTATTCTTCAATTGGCGTAAATCTATGCGCAATTTTTAAAATCTTTTCACGCTGTTTTTCAATATCAATTCCAACCGAATTTTCACAAGAAAAAATAATAGCTGTAAATGAAAAAGAGTGAGAAATAGAAATATATCGCCCAGCATCTAAATGTGGTTTTCCAAATTCATCATAATGCAAATCAGCATCTGTTAAACCGACTTCTTTTAATAGATGACGAATGCTTAAAAAACCCTTTTGGTGTAATTCAGATTTCATAGAACCCAACCTTATAGCATTCTTTTCGGTTAAAGAGATTCCTTTCTTTAAGTCGTCAATAGATTCTTCAATCTTCCAAATGAGTACTTTAGTGGAAGCACTAACCGTTAATGTTTTGTAAAGAGCCATATTTTTTAAAATGGATGTCGTAACTTTGCAGTCGAAAAATTTTGATATAAATATACATAATATGAGCACAAAAACAGCTACATACGTACCTTTTAAAGTTAAAGATATTTCTTTGGCTGCTTGGGGAAGAAAAGAAATGAACTTGGCAGAGGCAGAAATGCCAGGATTAATGGCTTTAAGAGAAGAATATAAAGACTCTCAGCCTTTAAAAGATGCAAGAATTGCAGGATGTCTGCACATGACAATTCAAACTGCGGTTTTAATTGAAACTTTACAAGCTTTAGGAGCCGAAGTTACATGGAGTTCTTGTAATATTTTTTCTACACAAGATCAAGCTGCTGCTGCAATCGCTGATGCAGGAACGGCTGTGTATGCTTGGAAAGACATGACTGAAGAAGAATTTGATTGGTGTATCGAGCAAACTTTATTCTTTGGAGAAGATAAAAAACCATTAAATTTAATTTTAGACGACGGTGGAGATTTAACAAATATGGTTTTAGATCGTTATCCAGAATTAGCTGCAGGAATCAATGGTTTGTCAGAAGAAACAACAACAGGTGTTCATAGATTGTACGACAGAGTAAAGGCAGGTACTTTACCAATGCCAGCAATTAATGTAAACGATTCTGTTACTAAATCTAAATTTGATAACAAATATGGTTGTAAAGAATCTGCAGTTGATGCAATTCGTAGAGCAACCGATATTATGTTAGCAGGTAAACGTGTAACTGTATGTGGTTATGGAGATGTAGGGAAAGGAACAGCAGCTTCTTTTAAAGGTGCAGGTTCTATTGTAACGGTTACAGAAATCGATCCAATTTGTGCATTACAGGCAGCAATGGACGGTTTTGAAGTTAAGAGATTAGAAACTGTTATTGCAAATTCTGATATTATTATTACAACTACAGGAAACAAAGATATTATTCAAGGGCGTCATTTTGAAACAATGAAAGACAAAGTAATTGTCTGTAATATTGGGCATTTTGATAACGAGATTGACATGGCTTGGTTAAATAAAAACCATGGTCATACAAAAGACACCATCAAACCTCAAGTTGATAAATACAATATTAACGGAAATGATATTATTCTTTTAGCAGAAGGGCGTTTGGTAAACTTAGGTTGTGCAACTGGGCATCCAAGTTTTGTAATGTCTAACTCATTTACAAATCAAACTTTGGCTCAAATAGAATTGTGGACAAACAGAGATGCGTATAAAAATGAAGTATATATGCTGCCAAAACATTTAGATGAAAAAGTAGCAAAATTACACTTAGCAAAAATAGGAGTAGAGTTGACAGAATTACGTTCTGATCAAGCATCATATATAGGTGTAACTATCGAAGGGCCATTTAAGCCAGAACACTATAGATACTAAACAATTTGTCATTGCGAGCAAGCAATGGCGTTGGCAATCTTATTTTTTGATTGTAAAAATTTAAAAACCCTTGCATTAATTTGTAAGGGTTTTTTCTTTTCAGGCGTTTTAAAAGGCTTTCACTACTCACTTTTTTGTTTTAAAAAAAAGAGCTCAAACAAACCGTTCAATCCTTAACGCAAGAGTTTTAGATAATTAATAAAACTACTATTGTTTCTATTTGATTTTTAACCAAATTTATATCAAAATGTTTTTCAAAGGGTACTTTTTAGTACTTTGCAAAAGCTTAATCAAACTAGAATGCAACTAACAAAAAAAATAGGATTATTTCTTGGACCAATACTTTTTTTTCTAATTCAGTTTTTACCAGTAACATTAGTTTCAGAAAAAGCAGATGCAGTAATTGCTGTTGCTATTTGGATGGTTATTTGGTGGATTACAGAAACCGTAAACATTGCAGTTACAGCATTGTTACCACTTATTTTATTCCCGCTTTTACAAATCATGGAAATTGCAGATGTTGGTGCAAATTACGGAAGTCCAATTATCTTTTTATTTTTTGGTGGTTTTGTTTTGGCTTTGGCTTTAGAGAAAGTTAATTTACATAAAAGAATTGCTTTAAATATTATAAAACTAACAGGTACAACTCCTAATAAAGTTGTGCTAGGCTTTATGTTGGCAACAGCTTTTATGAGCATGTGGATTAGCAATACAGCCTCAACTGTGGTGATGTTACCAATTGCTATATCCGTTATAAAATTATTAATTGATGATAAAGACGGCTTTACAAAAGGCGATAAAAACTTTGCGCTAAGCATTATGTTAGGAATTGCTTTTGCGGCAAATGCGGGTGGAATTGCAACAGTTATCGGGACACCACCAAATTCGGTTTTAATTGGGCTTTTAGAAAATCAATATAACATTCAGATTTCTTTTTTAACGTGGATGAGTTTTGGTTTGCCTTTTTCAATCTTCATGATTGCTGCAGTTTATTTGGTTTTAGTAAAATGGATGTTTCCTTCTAAAGATATTGTTTTTGCAGCATCCGCTAACTTAATTTCAGAAGAAGTTAAAAAATTGGGCAACGTATCAAAAGAAGAAAAGCGAGTGTTAATTATTTTTGCAATCACGGTTTTTTTATGGATTACAAGAACTATTATCAATAAATTTTTCCCGGGTTTAAAATTATCAGATACAGTAATCAGCTTAATAGGCGCCGTTTCTTTATTTGCAATTCCGATGAATTTAAGAAAAGGAAATTTTATTCTTCAATGGAAAGATACAGAGAAATTAGCATGGGGAATTTTAATTCTCTTTGGTGGGGGTTTAGCGCTCGCTAAAGGGATGGCTTCAAGTGGTTTAGTTGATTTAATTACAGATACAATTGCCGCAGGAAATTTCAATGTTTTAGTAACCGTTTCTTTGCTAATTATATTAATGTTATTTATGACAGAACTGATGAGTAATGTTGCATTAGTAGCTGTTTTAGCACCTGTAGTTGCTGGGATAGCTATTGGGTTAAATATTCCTATTTTAAATTTACTAATACCTGTAACAATGGCAAGTAGTTGTGCTTTTATGTTGCCAATGGCAACTCCGCCAAATGCGATTGTTTTTGCAAGCGGTTATGTAAAAGTAAATGAAATGGTAAAAGCAGGAATTATTTTAAATACGATTGCAGTTGGTTTATTAATCTTGTATTATCAGTTTGTAATTCCTATATTCTTTTAATTTGAAGAGCGTCAATGCATCCCTTTTATTAAGGATGATAAAATGTAAAATACCTTTAATAAATATCTTTTCTATCGCTTTTGCTTCTTTATTGGTAAAGTAACTATTTCCCTTTTTATTATCCAATAAAAGAAGGTCCTGCATCTACCCTTGTCATATAATCTAAAGTAATCATATGTTAAATTTGCCTTACAATGATTTTTTTCAACTAGTAATAGAATATTTGGCATAAAAACTAAACAGAAAAATATTTTTATATCTCTGGTTGTAATAATTAAACAAATATTAAATAATAATTTATTAGAAGTTAGATAATCCAGTGTCCCACCAAAGTCTAGTTCCTACATTATCTCCTACTCCTAAAAGAGAAGTAGCTGCATTGACTCCTCCAGCATTTATAGATTGTTCACTATCTACAAATTGTATTCTTTTAATTTGTATATCAGTATCAACAACTCCACCACTTTGGTTACTTACTACAGGAAAAACTTTTGGATATCCAGTTCTTCTAAATTCAGACCATGCTTCTTGTCCTTCGGGGAACATTGCGATCCTTTTTTGTGTAATGATTTTTTCTAGTTTTTCTTCATTTGTTCCACCTGCATTCCAAGCAATAGTAATTGTACTCATTGCTGCAATGTTATTGGATGGGTTTGTTGGGTCAACATAATCTGCGGGTATGGAAGTATTGTCTGTTAAATAAGCTACAGATCCACTAATACTTGTTGGAGCATCAAAATAACTACTAGCTCTAGCATCGCTGTATCTAGTTAAAATTGATTCCATAGAAGCATTCATTCTAATATCTCCTCAGGAGTTATCTATTACAGTTAATGGGTGATCTAAAGCACCATTTACAAAGAATCCATCTCCGTTACCAATCATTAAACCTAAAGATTGACTTAATGCTTTTTCTCCTTGTATAAATACAAGATCAAATAATTTATTTATAATTTTCATTTTCATTTTTTTTAGAATGCAAAAAATAATTTGAACTATTTATTTTCTAAATTGTTAGTTCAGGTAAATTTTCATTTTTCTTCGATATGATTTATATTTAATATTGGGATTTAAACGGACTTCTGTAGGTTTTCTTAAATCTAGGTTAAAATGAGTTCTCAATATATTGCTTGGTTGGTTAATTTTTAATCAATAGCAATATTTTTCATGTAATTTCTAAGACTACATTCATGATTTAAGTTCTAGTAATCCTCTATGGAATTACGTTTTCGTAGGGAGCATATTATTCATTCTTGTTCATTATTATAGCATTTTATTAAAAATATTTTTCTTTTTTGCTACTATTTTGGGCAACGCCTTTTTCATAAATCAACTCCAGTAATGATTTATATAACTCACTAAGAGTATTTTACAAGCTTTAATTCTTCAATATGTTCCTTTATTTTTCTGAAATCACGAATCTTATGTTAAATTATTTTTTATACTTTCAATAATTATTTATTTAAAAAAGCCAATACATTTTGTATCTTTAATTCCTAAAAAAAACTTATTTAATTTTAATTCTATATTTTTATAGCATTAATTTAAAGATTATTCTTTTTCTAATATTTATGGTTAAACTATCTACTTTAGACATTTCACTTATTGTTTTATTTTTTTCAATCACCTTATTTATTGGGATATACGTTTCTAAGAAATCAGGAAAAAATTCAACTGAATATTTTCTTTCTGGACGAACGATGCCTTGGTGGTTGTTGGGTTTATCTATGGTTGCAACTACCTTTTCTACCGACACTCCAAATTTTGTTACAAATGTTGTTCGTGTAAATGGAGTTTCTGGAAATTGGTCTTGGTGGGCATTTTTGCTTACAGGTTTACTTACAGTTTTTGTGTATGCTAAACTTTGGAGAAAATCGAATGTAAACACAGATTTAGAATTTTATGAGTTACGTTACGGAGGAAAACCAGCAAAATTTTTAAGAAAGTTTAGAGCTCTTTATCTAGGGGTTATTTTTAATGTAATTACTATGTCTGCAGTAACTTTAGCTGCTATAAAAATTGGGGGTATTATGCTGGGCTTAGAACCTTGGCAAACCGTAATTTCAGCAGGATTAATTACAGTTGTATTTAGTGCTATTGGAGGATTTAAAGGTGTTGTATATACCGATTTTATTTTGTTTTTTGTTGCAATGGGAGGTGCTATTTGGGCAGCAGTTTATTTGGTAAATATACCAGAAGTCGGAGGTCTTGAAGCACTATTAGCCAATGAGAATGTTGTCGGTAAATTATCAATCTTACCAGATTTTAATAACACAGAAGCTTTAATTACGCTTCTAATAATTCCTTTAGCTGTGCAGTGGTGGAGTACCTGGTACCCTGGTGCTGAACCAGGAGGTGGAGGTTATATTGCGCAGCGTATGTTAGCAGCAAAAGATGCTAATCATGCAATTGGAGCCACTTTCTTTTTTAATATTATGCATTATGCTTTACGTCCTTGGCCTTGGATTATTGTAGCATTGGCATCTTTAGTTGTTTATCCCGATTTAGCAAGTATTCATGAAGCATTTCCTAATATTTCGGATGATAAATTAGGACATGATTTAGCCTATTCTGCAATGTTAACAAAATTACCAAGTGGTTTGTTAGGTATTGTTCTAGCTTCTCTGATTGCTGCTTATATGAGTACCATATCAACACAATTAAATTGGGGTTCTTCTTATATCGTTTTTGATTTTTATAAGCAACAAATAAACCCGAACGCATCAGAAAAAAAGTTAGTAGCTGTTGGTCGATTATCTACTGTTTTATTAATGATTATAAGTGCTATAGTCGCTTTATTAATGCAAGATGCAATGCAATTGTTTAATCTACTTTTAGTTTTTGGAGCTGGTACAGGATTAATTTTTATTTTAAGATGGTTTTGGTGGAGGATAAACGCATGGAGCGAAATATCCGCCATGTTTGCTTCTGGAATTATTTCTCTTTTATTAACGATTCCTACAATAGATACTTATTTATTTAATGCTGATAACGGGGTTTTTCCTAGCTGGGCAAAACTTTTAATAGTAGTTGGTGTTACAACATTAGCTTGGTTAATATCAACTTTTGCTACAAAACCAGAAAGTGAAGAAGTACTAATTAATTTTTATAAGAAAACACAACCTGGTGGTCCTGGATGGAAAACTGTTATTGCAAAAGCGAAGCAAAACAGTATTAAAATAGAAGACGAAAGTGAAGCAGGATGGAGTGTACCTTCTGGAATTTTGGCAATGTTGTTGGGTTGTGCGCTTATTTATAGTATATTGTTTAGCACTGGATATTGGATTTACGGAGAA
>LAQA01000012.1:22686-23423 GCA_000981625.1 Flavobacteriaceae bacterium ASP10-09a | reverse complement strand
ATAGCTTCTGCAATATGATCTGGAGAAATATCTTTAGAACTCGCTAAGTCAGCAATCGTTCTAGATACTTTTAGAATTCTATCATAGGCTCTTGCAGAAAGGTTTAATTTTTCCATTGCCGTTTTTAAAAGTGTTTTACTTTCTTCGGATAATTTACAGAATTTACGAATTTGTTTTACCGTCATTTGAGCATTATAATGTACGTTCTCAAAATCTATAAAGCGTTCAGATTGTATTTCTCTTGAGGCTGTTACTCGTTTTCTAATATCAATACTAGACTCTCCTTTTCGCTCTTCGGATAATTTTGCAAAAGGCACAGGAGTCACTTCTATATGAATGTCAATTCTATCTAATAAAGGACCAGAAATTTTACTTAAGTAACGCTGCATTTCTTGAGGAGAAGAAGTCATCGGAGAATTGGGGTCGTTAAAATAACCAGATGGACTAGGATTCATACTGGCTACCAGCATAAAACTACAAGGATAGGTTACTGTAAATTTTGCTCTAGAAATCGTGACATCTCTGTCTTCTAATGGTTGACGCATTACTTCTAAAACATCTCTTTTAAATTCTGGCAATTCATCTAAAAATAAAACACCATTATGAGAAAGTGAGATTTCTCCCGGTCTTGGATATTGTCCCCCCCCAACTAGAGCAACATTAGAAATTGTATGATGCGGACTTCTAAAAGGTCTTTGAAACATTAAACCATTATTCTTTGTTTTGCCAACTACAGA
>LAQA01000012.1:322-22586 GCA_000981625.1 Flavobacteriaceae bacterium ASP10-09a | reverse complement strand
CAGCAGCAATTTCCATACATCGTTTAATAGATTCCTGACCTTTTACATCAGAGAAATCAAACTCAGGGAAATCCATGCTTTTATAGAATTCTGCTCGTGTATCTACAATCGTAAGTTCAATTTTTTTATCACCATTAAAATGATTGATTACTTCTAAAATGTTCTCTACGCCTAAAACTTCTAAATTATCTACGATTGCAGCCTCTTTAGCGTTTTCTTTGGGAAGAATTAAATATTTAAAACCCTCTTCTCTTGCTTTTATGGCAATCGGTAAAGCACCTCTTATAGGCTGTAAGCTTCCGTCTAAAGAAAGTTCGCCCATAATAACATAGTCTTCAATATTGTTAAATTTTATTTGATTAGAGGCCGCAAGAATACCTATTGCGAGTGTTAAGTCATAAGAAGCACCTTCTTTACGAATATCAGCAGGTGCCATATTTATAATGATTTTCTTACCCGGAAGTTTGAAGTTATTATTACTTAGAGCCGCAGAAATTCGATAAGAACTTTCACGAACAGCATTGTCTGGTAAACCAACTAAATGATAACCAATTCCTTTATCGATATTTACTTCGACAGTAATCGTGGTGGCTTCAATACCGAAGACGGCAGAACCATAAACTTTAACAAGCATTTTTTTCTTTAAAGATAAAGAATCTTGACGAATAAAAAAATGCGAGTAAAATAGTTTACTCACATTTTATACTAAAATCTTAATTTTATATTAGGCCGAATTCCTACTCGCATTAATATTTCCAAATAAAGAACGCATCACCATTTTTTCATACACTTCTAGTTCGTTGGTATTTCCTTCAGATTTTTGTAGTTCTTGAATCTTTTTCAAGGCAAATTGTTGAATGGTTAATAAAGGTAAAACGATGCTTTCTCTAATTTCTATAGATGCTTTTCCTACAGGAAAATTTTCCATTAATTCTTCATGACCTGATAACTTTAGTAGTAAACGTTTTGAGGTTTTGTATTCTTCATAGATTATTTTCCAGAATTCACCAAAAACAGCATCATCAGACATATAAGCAGTTAAGCCAAAGAATGATTTTGTTAAACTCATCATGCTATTTTCTAAAAGCGTTTTAAAGAAATCGGATGCATTGTAGAACTCAATAATTTCATCAAACCGATTTGCATCTTCATACTTTTTTAGCGCTGTTCCAACGCCAAAAAAACCAGGTACATTTTGTTTTAATTGACTCCAACTTCCAACAAAAGGAATCGCTCTTAATGCTGAGAAATCTAACGTATCAGAATTTGAACGCTTACTTGGTCTACTCCCTATATTTGTTTTGGCATAGTATTTTAACGTACTCATTTTTTCTAAATACGGTAAAAACAACGGATGGTTCTTAAAGTCTACATAGGTTTTATAACTAGTTTCCGCCAAATCTGCTATTATTTCTCTATGTGTATCATTTAATTGATCTTTGGTAAACACTTCGTTTTTAATACCAGAACTTATCAATTGTTCTAAGTTAAATTGCGATGAATTTAAAGTCCCAAAATTAGAGCTAATTGTTTGACCTTGAATGGTTAATTGAATTTCTTTGTCTTCAATCGTTGGTCCTAATGAGGCGTAAAATTGATGTGTTTTCCCCCCTCCTCTTGCAGGTGGTCCACCACGACCGTCAAAGAAGATGACTTCAATATCAAATTCTCTAGAGATTTTTGTTAAAGCTTCTTTCGCTTTAAAAATACCCCAATTTGCCATTAAATACCCACCATCTTTTGTTCCATCAGAAAAACCTAACATAATTGTTTGTTTGTTTTTTCTTTTCGCTAAATGATATCTGTAAGCATTGTTAGAATAGAGTTTACGCATAACATCACTTGAGTTCTCTAAATCATCTACCGTTTCAAAAAGCGGAATTACATCTACAGGTAATTCGTTTTCAAAGCCGCATAAATTTAACATCGCAAAAGTTTGCATTACGTTTAATGCTGTTTGATTGTTGCTAATGATATATCTATTTGCACCACGCTCTCCATTTCTTGATTGTATTGTTTTTAGTGCATAAATAGACTCAATTGTTTTAACAGACATTTCATCAGATAAAATTTTAGGATCTATATTTCCTTTTACCAATGATAAAATAGAGATTTGTTCTTCCTCTGATAAATGATGATAATTTTTCGGGAATGTGGTGTCTCCATCAGCCAATAAATCAGCTACAATTTGTGTAAATGCTTTGTGATGCACTCTACTATCTTGTCTAATATCTAATGTTGCAAAATGGAAACCAAAAATCCGAACCTTATTTATAAAATCATTTAATTCTTCTATAAATAAAGAATTATGTTTTGTTTTTATAATTTCTCTGGCTGTCTCTAATTCTGATAATAATATTTTTTGAGAAAAGTTAACTTTCGTATAACTTCTAACAACGTGTTTGTACAAACGATCTTCAACTCTTGCTAAAATTTCTTGAACACCATCAAAAGTAAAACGCCTTTTTAAACGTCTAACATCTCCATAGTAACTTCTTAAAATTGATCGACGTAATCTTTCTGCAACATCTAAGGTTATTTTTGTGGTTACAAAAGGGTTTCCATCTCGATCTCCTCCGGGCCAAAAACCAAGATCAATAATTTCATTATCTAAAGGTTCTCCGTCATAAATGTGCTGTTGAATATAGTTGTATATTTTACTTACAGAATGATAAAATACATTTTCTAAATACCAAATTAAACTAACAGCTTCGTCAAAAGGAGTCGGTTTTACTTTCTTATAAAAAGGTGTTTTTCCTAATTGAGCTAATAATTTTTTGATGAGTAATAAATCATCATTTTGTATCGCTCTATCTAAATCTGTAATAATACCTAAAACAGAACCTGGATAAAATTGAGTTGGATGCGCTGTTAAAACAATACGCACTTTAAAATCTTCTAAATGTTTTTTTAACTCCTCTTTTTTGTCACTTAAAATTGCAATTTCTTTAGAGTTACGAAGCGTACCAAAACCATCCATATTGTTTACAATAGGAAAAGCAGCATCTTCAATAGCGTCAAACAAAACTACCTGACGCTCAATATATTGAATGAATTGAAATAGCAAATCTTTTTTATCTTTCTCTGAAGGGTTTTCTTGATATTTCTGAAAAAACCTTTCTACAATTTCTGTTGGATTATCTCCATTTTCAAACCCCTTTTTACATGTTTCATGGAAGAGAGGTAATAAAACGCCAGTATTACTAATCGTATCAAAAGGGAGTGTCATGAAAATGCTGTTATAAATCTGATATTTAGACAGCACGTTGTCATTAAATCTTGTTAATTTTGGGAATCCAGACATTTTTTGAGAATTTTAAGTTGTGAAACTACGAAAAATCAAAAATAAAGAACCTAAGTTTTCGCTAATAATGTTACTAAAAAATACGAAAACGATAGAGTTTTGACTATATTTTTTTGAATTGTTTAATTTTTGTTGAAGTACGCTATTTTTGTTTTATTTAAAACGCCTTAGAGCGTTAAGTTCGGTTGATGACATCTTGAAATACAGCGAGTTGGGTCGTTTTTCAGTAAGAACCCTTTTAGTAAATTTCTATATAGAACTCTTTTGTAGTCTTCGTAAATAAATCCTGATGATTTTTTGCCAAAAATTTTTAGAATTTAAAGAAAACCTATTAAAATCTAAATCTAGATTATCAACAACACCAGAGCAGAAATTAGTTAAATTTAGTTTTTTATTTATTAGCCAAAAACTATTTTTATCATTTAAAAAATGAGAAACTGTATAAATACTTACAGGCTTTTTTGATTAAATTTTACCTTTTTTTTGGGCATTTATTGAAATACTCAAAAGAAAAATTATAGAAATAAGAAAGTATTTAATTTTCATGATTTCATTAATTTTGGTTAAGAGTAACCAGTCATAAATATACGTTTATTTTTTATTAAAAGCTTTTAACCCTTCTTTCAGCCAATTATAATAAGTATCTCTATCTGTATATTGCTGTGTATTATTTAAGATTTCTAAATCTGGACTTAATAAAACATAATAAGGTTGTGATGCATTCTTGAAATTAATTACCTGAAAAGTAGACCATTTATCACCAACAGTTTTTATCTTTTTAACCTTCCCGTTTTTCTTTAGGAAATCGAATTGTTGCGCTGTTGGAAGCTCTTTTTCATTATCATCCACATATAAAGAAATTAATATATAATCTTCTTTTAAAGTTTGATAAATGTCTGGTTCACTCCAAACATTTTCTTCCATCTTTCTGCAATTTACACAAGCCCAACCTGTAAAGTCTAATAAAATTGGTTTATTACTTTCTTTTGCAGCAGCCAAGCCTTCTTCGAAATCTTTGTAACAATCTAAACCTAAAGGGCAATCGCTTTCTTGTTCGTAAATACTATAAAATATTGGAGGTGGAAATCCACTTAACAAACTTAAATTCCAAGTTGGGTTTTTTAAAACTCCTGGAGAAATATAGATGATAAATGAAATTATTAAGACCCCAAAAGAGACTCTTGAAAAGGATAATTTTTTTATTGGAGAATCATGAGGAAACTTAATTTTAGCAAATAAATACAAGGCTAATCCAATAAAAATTACAATCCAAATTCCTATAAAAACTTCACGTTTTAATAAATCCCAATGTGCAACTAAATCTGCATTTGATAAGAATTTAAAAGCCAAAGCCAATTCTAAAAATCCTAAAACAACCTTTGTAGTATTTAGCCATCCACCAGATTTTGGCAAAGAATTTAGCCAACTTGGAAACAGCGCGAATAAGGCGAATGGTAAGGCTAAAGCCAATCCAAAACCAGTCATTCCTGCCGTTAATTGAGTTGCTCCACCATCAGAAGTTAAAGAACTCGCCAATAAAGATCCTAAAATTGGGCCAGTACAAGAAAAGGAAACAATCGCTAAAGTTAATGCCATAAAGAAAATTCCAATAATTCCGCCAACAGATGAGGCTGAATCCATTTTATTTCCCCAAGAACTTGGTAGTGTAACTTCGTAAAATCCGAAGAAAGAAAAAGCAAAAAATACTAAAACCACAAAAAAGAAAATATTTAACCAAACATTCGTAGAAATGGTATTTAAAATCTCTGGGTCTAAATTGTCTAAAAAATGAAAAGGAAGACTTAATAATATGTAGATAAACACAATAAAAAACCCATATAATATTGCATTGAATACACCTTTCTTTTTATTTTTAGATTGCTTTGTAAAAAACGAAACTGTTAAAGGAATCATAGGGAAAACACAAGGCGTTAAAAGTGCTAATAAGCCACCTACAAAACCTAATAAAAAGATACTAAACAATCCATTAGAACTTCCTGTACTTGTGTCTGTCGAGCTTTTTAAAAGGGCTGTATTTTTTAAATTTAATTGTAATTTTTTTGTTAGATCTTCACTTTTTGCATCAATTGTTATTACCTCTTTTATGGAGTTTTCTGTTAAATAAAAAGTGAAGTCTTCATCAATATTTATACAAGCACTTTCACAAACTTGCCCAAAGAAGTTTAGTTTTATTTGTGTAATACTTTTGTTTGTAAGTTGAATTCTTTGGGTAATAATCGCTTTGTCTTTAAAAACAATTTCTTCCTTTTCCCAAGTATCAGAATACTTTTTAAAGGTGTCTTTTTCAGTTGCTTTACCAACCAATTCATACCCAGTTTCACCTTCTTGTATTGAGATTTCTAGAGGTAAAGATGCTCCGTCAGGATTGTGTTGTGAATATAAATACCAACCTTTAAAAAGTTGAGCATTAAAAACAATATCGTATTCAGTTTCTGATATTTTTTGAATAGCCGTTTCTATTTTTATAGGATCTTTTGTAGTTTGACTAAAAACAGAAAAAGATAAAAATAAAATGAGAATAGAAAATATTTTCTTCATGTAAATGGAATAATTAATGCTGTTAAATTTTTAATTCGTCAAATAACTCTGTAAGTTTTTTGTCTGATGGTCTAGGTGCATTTGCTGAAACAATGTTCCCTTTTGGATCTAATAAGATAAAACGTGGAATTCCTTTAATTAGATAATCTTGTATAAATTGAGACTCCCAATTATTGTCTGCTAACAATTGCATGCCACCTAACTCTTTATCAATAATCATTTTTTGCCACTTTTCATGGTCTTTTACGTCATCAATAGAAATACTTAGAAACTCAATATTTTTAGTATGATATAATTTCTCTACCTTTTTTAAAAACGGAATTTCAGCGATACAAGGTCCACACCAAGTTGCCCAAATATCCATGTAAACATATTTTCCTTTTAAATCATCGAAAGAAATTGTGCCTCCAGCATTATTTTCATAATCAGTAAACTTTGGAGAAGGATTCCCTTTTGCTAAAACTTTTAATTTATGGTAACTTTCTGTTATTTTAGCATCATTTTCTTTGTTTGTAGATGCTTTAGAATATAGTGCATAATAGGTTTCTAAATCTGCTGTATATGTAACTTCGTATTTTGCAGCATCATATAGTAATTTATTTTTAATCTCATCATTTTTAACAGTTGCCAAGGTTTTTAAATATGCAATATCAGAGGTTAAAGAGTCGGATTCTACCAAAGTTGTCGCTTTTTTTTGATAGCTGTTTGTAGTTAAACTTCTATAATTTCTTGAAAATTTAAAATCTTCTTCATTTTCAAAAGAAAGATCTTTTAACTGATTTGAGATTTTATCTGAAACCTTAAAATCTCTATTTTTTGAAAAGTAACTATGATAATTTTCGTAGTTTGATAATGAAGATAAATATTCATAATTAATATTTGAAGTTTCATTTTTCATGAAATTTTCTGATAAACCAGCAGCATTGTATAAAAAATCGTTTTGATTTTTTTTCACTTCTAAAAGGTGACTTACAAAACCCGCTTCCTTAAGAGAGTACAAATCTTTCATGTCGATTTCTAGTTCCTTATTATTGTTTCTTTTTTTGATCAAGTAAGTACTAATAGCACTATTTTCTCCTGTAAAAACTAAAGTAGAATCAGCCTTATTTGCATCATAAGTAAAATTTAATTTATCTCCTTCTGCTAAAAAAACAGTTATAGAATTATTACCTTGCCTTAAAAAGAACTTACTCGTATTATTTATTTTTACAGTATCTGTAAATTGACCATTCTCTAATGTCAATTCTTTTTTATTACTAGTGTCATAAGTATTATAAAGCGTAATTTTTGATGAAGAAGTATTTTCTATTTTTCCTAATAAAATTGCATAATCTACTTTTACTTCTTGTTTGCAAGAAACAATTGCGATTGCAATAAAAAAGAACCATAATTTTTTCATAATACTATTGTAGTTTAGTTAAACTTTTATTTTGACACTAATTTTTAAGTTATTGTCATTTACAAAACGCTTGTCTTGTCGATGATGAATCACCCAAATAATTTTATTTTCAGTATTGCAAAGCAACCAC
This sequence comes from Flavobacteriaceae bacterium ASP10-09a, assembly GCA_000981625.1. Lineage (GTDB taxonomy): Bacteria > Bacteroidota > Bacteroidia > Flavobacteriales > Flavobacteriaceae > Polaribacter. The sequence goes on along the minus strand of LAQA01000012.1, from coordinate 15,194 downwards.
GTACTTTCTTTTTTAAGAAGAGAAAATTTCTCGTCTTTAAAATATTTACTTAATTTTTTTTTCCCTTGCATTCCTAGGGGATAAATATAGTCTCCATTTCTCCATTTTCTTACAATTAGCGGATATTTTAATAATTCTTTATCAACGTAAATGGTTTCTTTATTTTCTGTATTCTTTTGCTCAACATCCTCAAAAGTCAAAGAAATAGGATTTGAAATTTCTTGGTCATTTTCTGAGACAAAATAAATTTTTTCTTGATGATTTTCATTTTCATTTTTTCTACTCAATAATAAAAGTTCCCTATCTTTTAATAATCGGTGTGTTTTAGAGAAGACTTGTTTTCCTGATTGCGCAGAAAGTAGGTTGTAAACATCATTCCATTCCGTAAAATTGTAGCTTCTTAGTAATTGATGTAAGTATGCTTTTGGGTTTGAAAGTAGATTGATTTCTTTAATATTAATTTTCAGAATCGTGTTTTCAGTTTCAATAACCTTTGCAGAAATATCAGCAATTTTGTCTTCAATAATCTGTTTACTTTCTTGTAAATTTTTAGAAGTTTTTGCAAACGTTTCTAATAAATTCGGATTGATTTCTTTTAATAAAGGAACAATTTGATGCCTAATTTTATTTCTAATGTATTTTGTCGAGGTGTTACTCGCATCTTCTCTCCAGTCAATATTGTTGCTTTTTGCGTACGTTGAAATTTCTTCTCTAGAAAAAGCTAAAAGCGGACGAACAATATTCCCGTTAATTTTCGGTATTCCTGTGAAACCATCTAAACCTGTGCCTCTTGTTAAATTGATGAGAAATGTTTCTAAATTATCATCTGCATGATGCGCAGTTAAAACAAAATCAAAATTGTGCTTTTCAATTAGTTCTTGAAACCAATTATAACGTAATTCTCTTGCAGCAATTTGAGTAGAAAACTTGTTATTTTTAGAAAATTTTTCAGTATCAAATTTTATTGTAAAAATCTGATTAGACGTTTTTTGTGATAATAATTTTACAAAATATTCATCTAAATCACTTTCTTTTCCTCGAAGTTGAAAATTGCAGTGCGCTAAAGAAATATCAAAATTTAATTCAGAAAGAAGTTGTGTTAAAACCACAGAATCTAAACCACCAGAAATAGCGATTAATAGTTTTTTATCCTTTAAAAAAGGAAAATTTAGTTGGATATGTTCTTTAAATTTCTGTAGCATTTACAGGCCAAAAATAGGGAAATTAAACTTGAGAATTCAGCCAGTTTACAACATCTTGTAGCATTTCTTCTTTGCATAAATCGTTTTGTAACTCATGATACCCGCCTTTGTACAATTTTAGTGTTGCTTTATCAGAATTATTTGCAAATTCTTGAGTGCCTTTATAATCGATAATTTTATCATCTGTTCCATGTAATAACAACATCGGAGTTTGCAATTTACCTGCGTTTTCAATTGCCCATTTTCCGGTCTCAATAAAAGTTAAAGAGAAATTAGGGCTAATTTTATCATGAACTAAAGGATCATTTACATACTGATCTACTTCTATCTTTTCTCTAGAAATATCATTGACATTTAACTCATTTCCCATCGTTATTGAAGGTGCAATTTTCTGTAATAATTTACCAACTGCTAATTTAATTTTTGGTGGTTCAAAAGCTAGTTTCAAAAACGGACTTGTAGCAATAATTCCTTTTAAATTATTTGTTTTTTTGAGACTATAATTAATAACAGCATTACCACCCATTGAATGGCCATATAAGAAAATTGGTACATTAGGAAAGAGTTCTTTTGCTTTTTCAATTGTCTTTGAAACACTTTCTAAAACGGCTTCAAAACTTGGGTTATGACCACGTTTTCCAGTAGTTTTTCCGTGTCCAAAATGATCAAAAGTAACTACAGAAAAATCATTCTCAGTCATTTTTTTTGCAACATGCTTATAACGCCCAGAATGTTCTCCCATTCCATGAACCAAAACAACAATAGCTTTTGTATTTTTTGCTTGCCAATATTGACCGTAAAAATCAGTATTGTAAATATTGAAATTGAATTCTTTATGTGTCATAGTTGCCGTTGTTTATTCCTTTTATATCATCAGAAGTATATAATGTACTCTCTTTTATTAAAGAAATGAGAGCGTAATTTAAGGAATATTTTAGATAAGAGCGAGATTGTTTTTTTGGATTTTCTAATTTCTAAAATGAAAGCTAATATATTAGTTAACTTTATTGTTTTTTAACCAAACTCTAATTTCCTTTCTTAAAGACTGTTCAGGTTTTGGTAAAGGAATTGTTTTCCCGAATTGTTTACTTCTATTAAACTTAGAAAACGTTACTTTTAGTTGTTTCCATTCTACAGGATATACTTCTAGGAATTTATTGAACATACTTTGTTCATTTTGTTTTTCCTTTAATTTGTCGAAAATGAGCTGAAATTTTTCTGCTTGGTTGAAAATCATATAGTAAATATAGTTAAAAAAATTGCTGTTTTCTGAATCTATTTCATTAGAATAAACAGGAATAATAGGAGTTAAAATTAGTGTTTTTTACTTTGAATTTAGCAATACATATTTCATTGCTTTTGCTTTTAAAAGACATTCTTCATATTCTTTTTCAGGAATAGATTTCGCCGTTATTGCACCACCAACAGAATAAGAAATGTATTTTTTTTCTTCATTATATAGGATACTTCTAATAACAACATTAAAATCGAAATCACCATCTGGTGTAAAATACCCAACGGTTCCTGAGTACAACCCTCGTTTTGTTTCTTCTAAATTTTCAATGATTTTCATTGCAGAAATTTTCGGAGCTCCAGTCATACTTCCCATAGGAAATGTGGTTCTGATAACATCTATAGGGTGCGTACTTTCTTCAATCTCCGAAACGACTGTAGAAATTAATTGATGCACTTGTTTAAAAGAATATACTTTACATAATTCCTCCACTTTTACACTTCCCTTTTTGGCTGATTTAGACAAATCATTTCTAACTAAATCTACAATCATTACGTTTTCGGAACGTTCCTTTTCATCTCTTTGCAAATCGAGCGCAATTTGTGCATCATCAAACGAACTAATTAAACGTTTTGCAGTTCCTTTTATAGGTTGTGAAATAATCTTTGTTCCTTCTTTTCTAATGTATCTTTCTGGAGTTGCAGACAATAAATATTGATGCTCCATTTTTAAAAATACTGCAAAAGGAGGTTCAGAAATTTCGTTTAAATCTGCGTAAACTTCTAACGGATTTATAGTGCTATTTTCAGCATAAAATTCTTGACAAATATTAGCTTCATAAATATCTCCTCTTTTAATATGCTCTAAAACAGTGTTTACTTTTTGGTGATATTCATCTTTATGAATTCGAAGCTTTATTTTGATGTCATTTTTAGATTTATCGCACTCGGAATCTAAACTTTTTTTATAGTTCTTTATTACTTCAAAATCAGTGTCAATTTCATCATTCACCATATTTAAATAGTGAAATTCTATGATATCTCCTTTAATGAATATTAATTTTTGTGGCTGAAAAAAGTACAAATCAGCAAAATCTAAACCATCAAAATTCTTCGAAGAAAGTTGTTCTACATCATTTTTTACATCATAAGAAATATACCCAAAAATATAATCATTGGTTAGGGTTTGATATTCTTTTAATTTATCAAATGCATTCTGATAATCTGTTTTAATAGCCGTGAATTCCTCGACAGCTAAAGCACAATCGAAACTTGAGTATTGTTGTTTATACTTGTTAGAATCTAACCAAATTGCAGTTTCAAATTGTTGAGACCAAGAAAGTAAATTTGTTTTAAACCTATCAAGTGTATTAATAGAAAAAGTACGAATTGTTCTTTGCATATTCTTTGTAAAAATACTCGAAAGTTTTGGAAACAAAAAAACCTCACAAGCAGTGAGGTTTCCAATGTGTATTTATATTTTAAGCATTTAAAGGTTTTCCGTCCCAAGCAGCTTTTGCAGCTTCTTTTACAGCTTCAGAGTACGTTGGATGACCATGACAAATTCTTGCCAAATCTTCTGCAGACGCTCTAAACTCCATTGCAACTGCAGCTTCCATAATTAAATCTGCAACACGTGCACCAACCATGTGAACTCCTAAAATTTCATCTGTATTTTTATCTGCTAAAACTTTTACAAAACCGTCAATATCTCCACTTGCGCGAGATCTACCTAAAGCTCTCATAGAAAATTTACCAGCTTTATACTCAATTTTTGCTTCTTTTAATTCGTCTTCAGTTTTACCAACTGCAGCAGCTTCTGGCCAAGTGTAAACAATACCAGGAATTAAATTATAATTAATATGTGGTTTCTCGCCAGCTAAATATTCAGCAACTACAACACCTTCTTCTTCAGCCTTGTGAGCTAACATTGCCCCTTTAACAACATCTCCAATCGCATAAACATTTGCAACATTTGTTTGTAAATGATCATTTACAGAAACTTGTCCACGTCCATTTACTTCAACACCAATTTTATCCAAACCTAAACCCTCTGTATATGCTTTTCTTCCAACAGAAACTAAACAATAATCACCAGAAAATTCAATTTCTCTATCTTTTTTATCTGTAGCTTTCACAACAACAGTATCTCCATTTCTTTCAACAGAAGTTACTTTATGGCTTGTTGCAAATTTAATTCCTTGTTTCTTGAATACTTTTTGCAATTCTTTGGAAACATCAGAATCCATACCTGGAACAATTTTGTCCATATATTCTACAACTGTAACCTTTGCGCCCAAACGACTGTATACAGAGCCTAATTCTAAGCCAATTACCCCACCACCAATTACAATTAAATGTTTTGGTACTTCTGGTAGTTTTAAGGCTTCAGTAGAGGTCATTACACGCTCTTTATCTAACTTTATAAAAGGCAAATTAGACGGTTTCGAACCCGTTGCAATTATGATATTTGTTCCTTCAATTATTTCTGAAGAACCATCATTTTTAGCCACATTTACATGTGTGTTATCTACAAATGAACCTAAGCCTTCAAAAACATCGATATTATTTTTGTCCATTAAATATTTAATTCCTCCAGTTGTAGTTTCTACAACTTTAGCTTTTCTATCTACCATTTTTCCGAAATCGAAGGTTGGTTTTTCGATAGAAATTCCATGTTCTTCAAAATGATGAACAGCGTCATAATAGTGGTGAGAAGAATCTAATAAAGCTTTAGAAGGAATACAACCAACATTTAAACAGGTTCCGCCTAAAGTTGAATATTTTTCAATAATGGCTACTTTTTTACCTAATTGTGATGCTCTAACTGCAGAAATGTATCCTCCAGGACCAGAACCAATTACAATAATATCGTATTTCATGAGTGCGTTTTTTTACGTAATCTATAACCCTTCGGTTTTTTTTTAGTAATAATTGACAAAAATACGGATATTTTCACAGAATAAAGTGAGAATTTAGTAGTTTTACGATCTTGAACATCTTAAAATTTACTCAATGAAAATACTGAAAAAAATAGGTTATTCTTTGTTACTCGTTTTAATTATCGCTCAGTTTTTTGGGCCTGAAAAGAACGACGGAGATATCACAACAGTTACTGATTTTCTTGCAGAAACAAATCCACCAGAAAATGTAAAGATGATTCTAGAAACAACTTGTTTCGATTGTCATTCGAATAAAACAACATATCCTTGGTACAACTCAATTACACCTGTAAATTACTGGTTAGAGGAACATATTAAAGACGGTAAAAAGCATTTAAACTTTTCTAAATGGGGTACCTATTCTTTAAAAAAGAAAGAGCATAAAATGGACGAGTTACACGAAGAAGTAGAAGAGGGAGAAATGCCATTAAAATCTTATACTTGGACGCATGCTGAAGCTAATTTAACACCAAAACAAATGGATGCTGTTGTCGCGTGGGGTAAAAAAGTACAAGCCGATTATAAGCAGCAATTGAATACTAAATAATTGACGCAGCAACAAGTTTTAATTATTGGGTATGTTTGGGTAGAACCTAATTCTTCTGCTGCAGGAAGCAGAATGTTGCAACTTATTGAACAGTTTTTAAAACAAAATTGGAAAGTAACTTTTGCTTCTCCTGCACAAAAAAGTGAAACAGCAGCAAGTCTAAATTCTTTAGGGGTCGATGAAGTTTCTATTGAATTAAATAATACTTCTTTTGATTATTTTGTCAAAGACTTAAAACCTACAATTGTGCTATTCGATCGTTTTATGATGGAAGAACAATTTGGTTGGCGAGTTGCCGAAAATTGTCCAAATGCTGTTCGAATTTTAGATACAGAAGATTTACATTTCTTAAGAAAAACAAGACATCAACAATTAAAAAAAGGAGAAGAATTTACAACAGATGTGCTGTTGAAATCTGATGATGCAATAAGAGAGATAGCATCTATTTTAAGATGTGACGTATCTTTAATTATCTCAACTTTTGAAATGGATTTATTAAAAAATGTTTTTAAAATTGATGAAAGAATTCTCTATTATTTACCTTTTTTATTAGATAAGATTGAAGAAAATCAAGTCGAAAAATGGAAGCCCTTTGAAGAAAGAGAGCACTTTATTTTTATTGGTAATTTCTTTCACAAACCAAATGTGGATGCTGTTTTAATTTTAAAAACAAGCATTTGGAAAGAAATTAGAGCGTTACTTCCAAAAGCAGAAATCCATATTTATGGTGCTTATTTGAATCCGCAAATACAGCAACTTCATAATAAAAAGGAAGGTTTTATTATAAAAGGTTTTGCAGAAAATGCAAAAGAAGTTGTGGGTAATGCAAGAGTTGTTTTAGCTTCCTTGCGATTTGGAGCAGGTATAAAAGGTAAATTAACCGAAGCAATGATTTGTGGGACGCCAAGTGTAACTACAACTATCGGAGCAGAAGGAATGTGTGGTAAATTTAATTGGTGCGGTTTTATTGAAGACGATTTTTCGGATTTTTCGCTAAAATCAGCAGAAATTTATAGAAATAAATCAACTTGGGAAAAAGCACAAGAAATTGGAATAGATATTATCAACTACATATATGATAAAGAGAAGTTAAGTGCTCCTTTTATCAATCAAATAAATGAAATTCAAGATAATTTAGAAACACATAGAACTCAGAATTTTTTAGGAAATTTGTTACAGCATCAAAGCTTACAAGCCACAAAATATATGAGTAAATGGATAGAAAGTAAAAATAGTTAGCAGTAAACAACCTTCAGTTGTTAGTAACAGTATTTAGTGAGTAAATGACTATTTAATGCTGACTGAAGATTGCTTAACTTTAAATTAACCCTGCTCTTTTTAGTAAAGCATCTGGTTTTGGTTCCTTTCCTCTAAAACGCTTGTATAGTTCCATCGGTTTTTCTGTTCCTCCTTTAGAAAGTACATTTTCTTTGAATTTTGTTGCCACTTCTTTGTTGAAAATTCCTTCTTCTAAAAAATATTCAAAAGCATCTGCATCTAAAACTTCTGCCCATTTGTAAGAATAATATCCTGCTGAATATCCTCCTTGAAAAATATGAGAAAATGCCGTGCTCATACAATTTTCGGCAACATCAGGGTATAATTTAGTATCCGAAAAAGCGCTATTTTCAAACTCTTTTACAGAAGTTATTTTTGTTGGATTCTGACCATGCCATTGCATATCTAAGAGACCAAAACTCAATTGACGTAAAGTTTGCATTCCTTCATGAAAACTTGCAGATTCTTTTATTTTCTCTACGTATTTCATTGGAATTGTTTCTCCGGTTTCGTAATGTTTTGCAAACAATTCTAATGCTTCTTTTTCAAAGCACCAATTCTCTAGAATCTGACTTGGTAATTCTACAAAATCCCAAGAAACAGAAGTTCCTGATAAGCTTTTATACGTTGTATCTGCTAACATTCCGTGCAACGCATGACCAAACTCGTGAAACAATGTAGTTACTTCATTAAAAGTTAAAAGTGATGGTTTCGTTTCCGTTGGTTTTGTGAAATTACAAACGATTGAAATATGAGGTCTTTCGTTAATTTTATTTTTAATCTGTTGCGATTTATAAGAAGTCATCCACGCACCATTTCTTTTACCTTTCCTCGGATGAAAATCTGCATAAAAAACAGCAACAAATTTTCCATTTGTATCAGTTACATTATACGTTTTAACATCTTCATGATATTTGTCAATCGTAGTAATTTCTTCAAAATTTAAATCATATAGACGATTTGCAATTGTAAAAACACCATCAATTACATTTTCTAGTTTAAAATAAGGTTTTAGTAACTCTTGATCTAAATCAAATAATTCTTTCTTTAATTTTTCTGAATAATAAGCTCCGTCCCATTTTTGGAGTTGATCTATTCCGTCTAATTTTTTAGCGTAGTTTTCTAAATCTTTAAATTCTTTTAATGCTGCAGGTTTCGCTTTTTCTAACAAGTTGTTAGAAAATTCAATTACTTTTTCAGGCGTTTCTGCCATTCTTTCTTCTAAAACAAAATGAGCATGTGTTTTGTAACTTAGTAAATTTGCTCTTTGATGACGAAGATTTACAATTTCTAAAACAACTTTTTCATTGTTAAGCTCATTGTCTTGAAAAGCTTTTTTACCAGCAGCAATTGCTAATTTTTTACGTAATTCTCTGTTGTTTGCATAGGTTAAAAAAGGAACATAGCTTGGATGGTCTAATGTAAAAATATAACCTTCTTTATCTTTAGATTTGGCAATTTCTTTGGCGGCTTCTTTTACACTCTCTGGTAAACCTGCTATATCAAGTTCATTTGTTAAATGCATTTCAAAAGCATTAGTTTCTGCTAATACATTTTCTCCAAATTTTAAAGATAATTTAGAAAGTTTTGCATCAATTTCACGAAGTTGGGTTTTATCATTCTCATTTAAATTAGCACCATTTCTTGCAAAACTTTTATATTGTTTTTCTAACAACATGCTTTGCTCTGGTGTTAGTTTTAATGTTTCTTTTATATCAAAAATAGATTTTACTCTTTTAAATAAATTTTCATTTAATGTAATGTCATTTCCAAATGCACTTAAAATAGGCGAAACTTCTTGCGCAATTTTCTGAATTTCATCATTTGTTTCTGCTGAGTTCAAATTGAAAAAGATACTTGTAATTCTATTTAGTTTTTCACCTGAAAAATCCAAAGCAACCGTAGTGTTTTCAAAAGTTGGGTTTTCAGAATTTTTTATAATTTCATCAATTTCTACTTTGGCAATTTCTATTGCTTTTTCTATTGCAGACTTGTAATCTGAATTAGAAATTTTAGAAAAGGGAGCTGTATTAAAATCGTTTAAAAGTGGATTCATTTAGAAAGTCTAATTGTTTAATTGTGGAAATGTGTAATTAGTAAAAAGAATAATATTTTATTTTTTCACACGTTCAGAAGCTTGTTCAACTTTTAATTTTAAACCTTCCTTGTAAGTCATAATTTTATCTAAAACACATTGGTCTGAAGTACCAATAATTTGTGCTGCTAAGATCCCTGCATTTTTTGCACCATCTAATGCTACTGTTGCTACAGGTACGCCTCCAGGCATTTGTAAAATTGATAAAATAGAATCCCACCCATCAATAGAGTTTCTGCTTTTTACAGGAACTCCAATTACAGGTAAAGGGCTCATGCTTGCAACCATTCCTGGTAAGTGAGCTGCACCACCAGCGCCAGCAATAATTACTTTCACCCCTCTTTTGTGAGCATTTTTAGAATACTCAAATAATTTTTCTGGAGTTCTGTGAGCAGAAACAATATCTACTTCTATTTGTATATCAAAACTCTCTAAAATATCTATTGCTTCTTGCATGATTGGGAGATCAGAATCACTTCCCATTATTATTCCTACCATATTTTATTTGCTTATCACTCTAATCGTTTCTTTTACTTTTTGTGCTATTTCTCTAGCTTTGTCAATATCAGCATTTACAATCGTTACATGTCCCATTTTGCGAAAAGGACGTGTTTCTTTCTTACCATAAATATGAGGTGTAACGCCATCAATTTTTAAAATTTCTTCTATATTTTCATAGATTACTTCTCCAGAAAAACCTTCTTCACCAACTAAATTCACCATAATCCCGGCAACTTTACTGGCTGTATTTCCTAAAGGAAGATTTAAAACTGAACGTATATGTTGCTCAAATTGATTCGTATAACTTGCTTCAATAGAATAATGCCCAGAATTGTGTGGTCTTGGAGCTACTTCATTTACCAAGATTTCATTTGTTTCTGTTTGAAACATTTCGACTGCTAACAACCCAACGAAATTTAGTTTGTTTACAACTTTTAAAGCTACTTCTTGTGCTTTTTTCACTACAGATTCTTCAATTCTCGCAGGACAAATTACATATTCTACTTGGTTTGCTTCTGGATGAAATTCCATTTCAACAACAGGATATGTTTTGGTTTCACCATCCGCATTTCTTGCGACAATGACTGCTAATTCGTTTTTAAACGGAATTAATTGTTCTGTAATACATTCTACACTTGGTAAGGATGCTAAATCAGAAAAATTTCTGACAATTTTTACACCATTTCCATCATAACCGAAACGTGCAGCTTTCCAAACAAAAGGGAAATTGATAATATCATTTTCTAAACAATGAATTAATTCCTCTAAAAAAGCAAAATGAGAAAATGGGGCTGTTGGTATTTGATGATCAAAATAAAAATGTTTTTGCCTCGCTTTATTTTGAATGATTCGTAGATCTTTAGGTTTCGGGTAAATGGTTAATCCTTCTTCTTGTAACTTATCTAAAGCGTCAATATTTACATTTTCAATTTCTATAGTTAGTAGATCTACAGTTTTACCAAAGTTGTATACAGCGTCAAAATCTAGTAAATCTCCAAGCTCAAAATGGTTGCAAATTTCTGCACAAGGTGCTTTTTTATTAGCGTCTAAGATTGAAGTATAAATATCGAATTTTTGAGTTTCAGCAAGAAGCATTCTACCTAATTGGCCACCACCTAAAATTCCTAATTTAAAATCAGAAGAAAAATAATTTTTCACGTTTAATGTTATTGCGTTTAAGCAAAAATAAGCATCTATTTTTAGGTATGCTAAAAATTACTGATTCTAATTGTAGATCCATTTTTTGTAACTCTGTATTCGATTGCTGGACATTCAAAACCTTCAGTTTGTGGAGCTCCACCAAAATCTACACTGTATTTGCTTTCATCACAAGTACATTTTAAAAGTCTGTTACTGAAAGTCATGGCAGATGTGCAATCGTTACTCGGGCAAAATTTATCAAAAGCAACAAAATCATTTCCGTTTTTATTAAATAATAAAATACCTTTTCTTCCTCCAGAAAGTTCTGCAAAGCCACCAGGGGTTTGTGCGTTTATCATTTCGGGGTTATTTAAGTCTTTAACAAGGTTTATAGGTAATGACCTTATACAGTTCTCTAAATTGGTTGTGTCAGAACAATTTATAAACAAACAACAACTCAATAAAAATAATATTTTTTTAACCATAGTGCATTTCCGTTTCTACAAAAACGATGACAAGTTACAAATATTTTGTACATTTGTAGTCCAATCTCATACCTGTTTAGGTAATGGGATTTTTTAAATTTAAAAAACTATGAGTGACATATCTTATTATTCAGAACAAGGATTAAAGAAATTGAAGGATGAATTGTTTCAGTTAGAACAATATGAGCGTCCAAGAGTAACACAAGAAATTGCAGACGCTAGAGATAAAGGCGATTTGAGTGAGAATGCAGAATATCATGCAGCAAAAGAAGAACAATCTCATTTAGAGTTTAAAATTGCGAAGCTAAAAAACGTTGTTTCAAATGCACGTATACTAGATGAAAGTCAGTTAGATACCTCTAAAGTATTGATTCACTCTAAAGTGAAAATTAAGAATACTACAAACGGAATGGAATTTGACTATAGGTTGGTTGCAGATTCTGAAACAGATGTTAGAAATGGAAAATTGTCTGTAAACTCACCAATTGGTAGAGGATTATTAGGAAAGAAAGTAGGAGAAATCGCAGAAATTCAGGTTCCAAATGGAATTATGAAATTTGAGATTGTAGCAATTTCTAGGTAATCTCATTACGAAGGATTGCAAAGTAATTTTATGTTATTGTCTTAATTTAATTGCGTAAAGAAATCAATCATAAATTCGGGTTTTGACATAGTCAAAACCCGAATTCTTTTTTTATATTTACGAACAGCGGAACCCTAACAATTAATGATTTTTAAAGATGAGCATATTCACGAAAATAATTACAGGAGAAATACCAAGCTACAAAGTTGCCGAAGATGATAACTTTATTGCTTTTTTAGATATTAATCCTAATGCAAAAGGGCATACTTTGGTGGTTCCTAAAAAAGAAGAAAATAAAATTTTTGATTTATCAAAAGAGGATTATAGTGCTTTAATGGATTTTTCTTTTAGAGTAGCAAAAGCATTAGAAAAATCAGTTATTTGCAAAAGAATTGGAATGAGTGTGATTGGATTAGAAGTACCTCATGTGCATGTACATTTAGTACCTACAAATATAATGACAGATATGCAATTTACGCATAAAGTGAAATTGACTAAGGATGAGTTTGTTGGGTTGGCTGAAAGTATTTCTAGTAATTTTGAGTAACCAGTTCGTCATTCTTATAAAGGCACGAATCTAAGTTTTATTTATTGTAGGGTTGATTTTTTTTGAAGATACACTGACTATTATTCGTTTTTAAGAACTGTAATTTATTTTTTATGGATTACAGTTTTCACAGCAAAGACAAATATTTTTTAGAATACTATATAAACTTTCGACATCTCTCACTATAATTTCTAAGCAGGAAATAGCTTTTAAAAAAAAAGCTAAAATTTATCTAATAGAATCTCAAAGGCACTTCCTTTTTCAAGTTCAGATTTTTTAACAAATATTTTTCCATTATGATAATCTGAGACAATTCTTTTTGAAAGTGACAGTCCTAAACCCCAACCACGTTTTTTTGTTGTAAAACCCGGTTTAAATATTTGTTTAAATAATTTTTTTGGAATTCCTTTTCCAGAATCTGAAACTGTAATTTTTACTTTTTTAGGAGTATTTTCAATAGCTAAAATTAATTCGCCTTTTCCTAACATGGCATCAATGGCATTTTTTATTAAGTTTTCTATAACCCACCCAAATAGCTCTATGTTTAATTTTGCATAAATTTCTTTATCAGAACTAGAAAAAGAAAACGAAATTTGTTTTGAACTTCTAGATTCTAAATAATCAAAAGCTTGTTTTGTAATGACTACAATATTTTCTCTTTTTAATGCTGGTTTTGAACCAATTTTAGAAAAACGATTTGCAATAGTGTTTAATCGATGTACATCTTTTTCAATTTCATCAATATAAGTTTCATCAACCTTTTCCATTTTTAAAATAGCAATCCATCCTAAAAGAGAAGATAAAGGTGTTCCAATTTGATGCGCTGTTTCTTTGGCCATACCGGTCCAAAGTTTATTAGTCTCTGCAGCTTTATTAGAGCTATAGAAGAAATAAATTACCGCCAAAAACAGCACCAAAATTAAAATTAACGCTAAAGGATAATAGGTTAGTTTATTTAATAAATCAGAATTTTTATAATAGATAAATTGTTTGTTTTCTCCATCATAACTTATCTCTATTGGCTTGTTTTGTATTTTCATTATAGCCAACTGTTTCTTTAAATAATTAGGATCTAAAGATTTAATAGAGTCTAAGTTATTCGCATAAATAATTGCACCTTTATCATCAACAAGAATTAAAGGAATGCTATTGTTTGTGGTAATAATCTTATCGGGTAATGTTATGTTTGAGTCTAAATTTGCATTTGATAATTCTTTCTGAGCTTCTGCAAGAATTTCCATTCGAACCCTTTCCTCATATTTAAATTTCTGAAAAAAAGTATAGGTATTCCATAGAATTAAAGTTACAATTACAAAAGAAACAAGAACTGTAATTCGTTTCAATAAAATAGTGTTTGCGTAAATTTTCATTAAAACAAATATAAAGGTTTCTTGCATATAACTCATTTCAAGATTTGATAGTATCTTTACCCAACTAAATTTTTACAAATGTTAACTATCAATCCAAAAGAAATTTCTACAGGTAAATTACATGGTTATTTATTAGGTGCAATTGCACCAAGGCCAATTGCGTTTGCAAGTACTATTGATGCTGATGGAAACCCTAATTTATCGCCTTTTAGTTTTTTTAATGTATTTGGTTCTAATCCACCAACTTTAATCTTCTCACCTGCTAGAAGAGTGAGAGATAATACCACAAAACATACTTTAGAGAATGTCTTGGCAACTAAAGAGGTTGTTATAAACGTAGTGAATTATGACATTGTACAGCAAATGTCTTTAAGTAGCTCAGAATATCCAGAAGGCGTAAATGAGTTTGAAAAAGCAGGGTTTACCATGTTGCCTTCTGATGAGATTAAGCCTTTTAGAGTAGCAGAATCTCCTGTACAATTTGAATGCAAGGTAAAGGATGTTATTTTTACAGGTGAAGAAGGAGGAGCAGGTAATTTAATCGTTTGTGAAGTGGTGAAAATTCATATTTCAGAAGCTATTTTAGCAGATGATGGAAGTATAGATCAACATAAAATTGATTTAGTTGCAAGAGCAGGAGGTAGTTATTACACAAGAGCAAGAGATGGGTTTTTTGAAATTCCAAAACCAATATCAACCCTAGGAATTGGAGTAGATGCAATTCCATTAGAAATTAGAAACAGTACAATTTTAACAGGAAATAATTTAGGCATGTTAGGTAATGTAGAGCAACTACCTGCAGAAGATACTGTTAATAACTTTGGTAAAGAACATGCCCATTTTATTGGGATAGAAGAAGTAAAAAAACATACATTTGCCCAAGAGTATTTAAGTAAAAATGATGTAGAAAGTGCTTGGAAAGTACTTTTATTAAAATAGAAATTATGGA
>LAQA01000012.1:0-183 GCA_000981625.1 Flavobacteriaceae bacterium ASP10-09a | reverse complement strand
AAAAGTGTCTATTAATTTACGTGGTAGAGAATGGATCAACCCAGAAGGTGTTGCAAAATACTTTAATGCTATTCAAGGTTGGCGAATCGAGAACTTATCATCTCAAGCTGCACCAAGTAATTTGCCTCCAGTAGATAAATTTGAGCCTGCATCTAATGTTTCAGATGAAGAGCCAGATGATTT
>LAQA01000059.1:15241-17882 GCA_000981625.1 Flavobacteriaceae bacterium ASP10-09a | reverse complement strand
ACAAAGTTACGCATTTTAAAGGGTATCAAATACGGTTGTAATTCTTTGTGTAATTTCTTCAATAGAACCAACGCCGTTAATACCATAGTATTTATTCTGAGCTTGAAAGTAATCTTTTAAAACAGCAGTTTTTGTGTTGTATTCATTAAAACGATTTCTAATTTTTGATTCATCTGTATCATCCGCTCTTCCGCTAGTTTTACCTCTTTCAAGTAGGCGAGTAACTAGTATGTCTTCAGGTACTTCTAAAGCAACCATTCCGTTAATTTGTTCTCCTTTTTCAGCTAAAAAAGTATCTAAAGCTGCTGCCTGAGATTCTGTTCTTGGAAAACCATCGAAGATAAACCCATTGGAATCTGCATTTTTTTCTACTTCAGTTTTTAACATGTTAATAGTAACTTCATCAGGTACTAAATTACCTTCATCCATATACTTTTTAGCCAATATACCTAAAGCCGTTTTATTTTTAATATTGAAACGAAATACATCTCCTGTAGAGATATGTACTAAATTATACATTTCTTTTAAAAATTCTGCCTGTGTTCCTTTTCCTGCACCTGGAGGTCCAAATAATACAATGTTCTTCATCTTTGGTGTTGTTGATAGTTGATATATTTCTGGATAATTTCTACCCAAACCATTATAATCTAAACCGTAACCAACTATAAATTTATCTTCTATACTTTGCCCGATATAATCTATTGGTAGTTCTTTTTTAAACACATCTGGCTTAAAAAATAAAGTAGCTACTCTTAATTGCTTTACATTTTTATCTTTAAAGATGTTGTAGATTTCTTGTAAGGTAGCGCCTGTATCTATAATATCTTCTAAAATGATTACAGTTCTGCCGGTTAAATCTTCATTTATACCCACCAAATGTTTTACATTGTCCGAAGATGAAGTACCTTCATAAGAAGCTAATTTTACAAATGAAACTTCACAATCGCCATTAAACTCTCTTATAAAATCTGCGGCAAACAAGAAGCAACCATTTAAAATACCTACAAAAATTGGAATTTCATCTTTTGGTAAATCTGCTTTTACGCTTTTTGCTAAATATTTTACAATCGTCGTGATTTTCTCCTTATTGATATAAGGTTTAAAATATAAATCTTGAAGTTTTATAATACTCATTAGATTGCAAATATAACTGCTATTGTTCAAATGAAAAAACCGTTTTCCTTATGCTGAAAATATTTCAGTATCTCAAAAGGAAAACGGTTTTAAAATATTTTATTAGAACTAGTCGTTCTTTTCTTCTTTTTTAGAAGTATCATACATAATTGGTGTTGCCACAAATAATGATGAATACGTACCAACAGCTACACCTATAATAAGGGCAAACATAAATCCTTTAATAGAATCTCCACCAAACATGAAGATTGCTAACATTACTAATAATGTTGTTAAAGATGTATTTATAGTTCTACCTAAGGTAGAGCTTAAAGCCTTGTCTACTACTTCGCTATATTTCCAATTTTCATGAATTCCTGCGAATTCTCTAATTCTATCAAATATTACCACGGTATCATTTAATGAATACCCTACAACCGTTAATATGGCGGCTATAAAAGATTGCCCGATTTCCATATCAAATGGCATAAAGTTATAGGTAATAGAAAAGATACTTAATACAATTAGTACATCATGAAAAACTGCAATTACAGCTCCGATAGAAAAAGATATTTTTCTAAAACGCAATAAGATGTATAGGAATACCACTAATAAAGATCCAAATACTGCATACAATGCTGATGTTTTAATATCATCTGCAATGGTTGGTTCTACTTTAATATAACTCATTACACCAGCACCTTCTTTTTCAAAACCTGGTTTAAAGTTATTATAAGTAGTCTCTCCTAAATATGATTTTAAACCTGTAAATAAAGCACTTTGAACTTCCTCATCTACTTGAGTTCCCTCATCATCAATTCTATAAACTGTTGTTATTTTTAACTGATTATCTGTTCCATAAGTTTTTACTTCTGGTGAAGTAACAAAAACACCTTTTAAAGATTCTGCCACTTTCGTAGGATTCATGGCTTGATCAAAACGAACAACGAAAGAACGTCCTCCTTTAAAATCTACTCCTTGTTTTAATCCGATAGAGAAGATAGAAATAAGACCACCAATTAGAATTGCTCCAGAAATGATGTAAGCAATTTTACGTTTCTTTAAGAATTCTACATTAATATTCTGAAACCATCCTTTAGAGAAAGAAGTATTAAAAGTTAATTTAGTATTTTTATTTACAGCATCATCAATTAATAAACGTGTAATAAATACAGCAGTAAATAATGAAGTTGCAATACCAATCATTAATGTTAATGCAAAACCTTTAATTGGTCCCGATCCGAAAACATATAAGATAATACCTGTTAAAAGTGTTGTAATGTTTGCATCAATAATAGCAGATAAAGCTCCTTTAACAGAGAATCCTTCTTCTACAGATTGTTTTAAACCTTTCTTTCTGAATAAGCTTTCTTTAATTCTTTCAAAGATAATTACATTGGCATCTACAGACATACCTATGGTTAAGATAATACCAGCAATTCCAGGCAACGTTAATACTGCGTTGAAAGAGGCTAGTATGCCAAATATGAATAGTATGTTTACTATTAATGCAACATCTGCAAATATA
>LAQA01000059.1:0-15145 GCA_000981625.1 Flavobacteriaceae bacterium ASP10-09a | reverse complement strand
ATAATTCTTGCAGCAGCAGGTAGTTTACCAGCTTTTAAAACGGTAGCAATATCTTCTGCTTCTGTTATTGTCATGCTACCACCAGAGATAGAAGTGCTACCACCTGTAATTGCATTGTTTACTGTTGGTGCAGTGTAGACATTGTCATCTAGCACTACAGCAATAAATTTATTTTTTTGAGCAGCTAAGTCAGTAGTTAATTTTGCCCAAGCCTTAGATGCACCACTATTCATGGTCATACTTACTTCAGGTTTGTTTAACTGGCTAAACACTTGAGATGCATCTAAAATAACATCACCTTCTAAAGGAGCAATGTCATTTCTGTTCGATTTTATTGCATATAAAGCTACTAAATCATTTGCTTCAAAATCTTCATCAGTATTTTCAGTTTCTGACTGTGTAGAAAACGATTTATAATCCCATAAGAATTTTACGTAACGTAATTCATTAGGAAGTAAGTCTCTAATTTCTTTATTGTTTAATAAGCTATTTACAGTTGCAGTATCTAACACTTTGGCATAACCAATTGTAGAACTTAATTGCGCTTGCATTGGACTTAAATAAGAGAATAACATTTTTTGATCTACTTGCGTAGAATCAGCAGATGTTCCTAATAAATCATCAATATCATCTTTTTCAACAGCTGTTTCAACTTTTTCTTTTACAGAAGTGTCTTTTAATAACTCTATAGATTTTGCATTTGCAACAGATAAGTATTGAATTACTTCTGCATTAGAATATACTTCCCAAAACTGTAATTCTGCTTTACTAGTTATCAATTTTGTTACACGCTCAATATCTTTAGCTCCTGGTAATTCAATTTGAATTCTACCAGAGTTTCCAATTCTTTGAATGTTAGGAGAAGCTACTCCAAATTTGTCTATTCTACTTCTTAGTACTTCAAAAGCAGTACCAATAGAACTATTAATTTCTTCTTGTAAAGTTTCTTTAACTGATACATTGTCTTCATTAAAAGAAATTTTATCGCTTAAAGCTTTTGTTCCAAAAATAGCAGGATCGCTTAATTTTGTATTGCCAGCAGTCAATTCAAATTCTTGAAAGAATAAATCTAAATAATTAGAGTTACTACTTTTTTGTTTCGCTTCTGCAGTTGCTAAGGCTTGGTTAAAAGCTTCGTTTTTAGAATCGTTAGATAAATTCTTTAAAACTTCTTTTACAGAAACTTGTAAGATAGCATTTACACCACCTTTTAAATCAAGACCAAGATTCATTTCTTTGTCTCTAATATCATTATACGTGTATTGTGCAACACCTACATTGATGATTTCTTTGTTTGCAATACTGTCTAAGTATTTTCTCTCAGCAACAGCTTTCTTTCTTGCATCATTATCCGTTACCGTTCTTTCTGCATATACTTTCGCATCATCTCCTACTTTATTGGCAAAAAATGTAAATGATAATTGATATAAACTCACTAATCCGAAAAGAATTGCGAATAATTTAATAAGTCCTTTGTTTTGCATGTTATTTATTTTATGTCGACCTTTTTTTAAAACGAGCAAATATAGTACATCAAAGTAGCCTAAGCAATTATTTTATCACATTTATGAAGGTGTTTTTTGAATGATTTTCTAATTACTAAATTTATAAATATTGCACAGTCTTAAATTTGCCTATATTTATTAGCTGAAATTCATAAAATCATAACGCCTAAAATATTAAAATGACACATTTATCAGATATTGCAATTGCGCAAGCAAAAACATTACAACACATAAAAAATATTGCTATTAAATTAAAGGTTGCTGAAGATGATTTAGAGATGTATGGAAAATATAAAGCGAAGCTTCCTTTGTCTTTAATTGATGATGCGAAGGTTGCTAAAAATAATTTAGTATTAGTTACTGCTTTAACTCCTACGCCAGCTGGGGAAGGTAAAACAACAGTTTCTATTGGCTTAACGGAAGGATTAAATAAAATAGGTAAACAAGCTACAGTTGTCTTAAGAGAGCCGTCATTAGGTCCTGTTTTTGGAATAAAAGGTGGAGCTGCCGGTGGGGGGTATTCCCAAGTTGTGCCTATGGAAGACATTAACTTGCATTTTACAGGTGATTTTAACGCTGTTGAAAAAGCCAATAATCTACTGTCTGCTTTAATTGATAACAATATCCAAAGCAAAACCAATAATCTAAATATAGATCCTAGAACAATTCTTTGGAAACGTGTCATAGATATGAACGATCGTTCTCTAAGAGATATTACAATTGGGTTAGGAGGAACTTTAAATGGAGTTCCAAGACAAGATGGGTTTAATATTACTCCTGCTTCAGAAGTGATGGCTATTCTCTGTATGGCATCAGATCTGGATAATTTAAAGAAAAGATTAGGTGATATTTTTATAGGTTTTAGATATGATAATACACCTGTCTTTGCTCGTGATTTAAAAGCGGAGAATGCAATGGCAATTTTATTAAAAGATGCTATAAAACCGAATTTGGTTCAAACTTTAGAAGAGAATCCGGCTATAATTCATGGAGGTCCTTTTGCAAATATAGCGCAAGGAACCAATACAATCATTGCTACTAAAATGGGGTTGTCTTTATCTAATTACGTAGTTACAGAAGCAGGTTTTGGGGCAGATTTAGGAGCGGAAAAATTCTTGAATATAAAATCACAATTTGCAAATCTAAATCCTAAATGTGTCGTTTTAGTCGCTACAATTAGAGCTTTACGTCACCATGGAGGAGCAAAACCACAAGAATATAATACACCAAATTTAAAAAAGGTTGTTGAAGGGTTTAAAAACTTGGAAAAGCATATAGAGAATATTAGAAAATTTAATATTGAGCCAGTTGTGGCAATAAATTCTTTTATATCTGATTCAGATCAAGAAGTAGATTTTATAATTGAAAAATGTGCAAGTTTAGGCGTTGAAGCAGTTTTGTCTGAAGGTTGGGCAAAAGGAGGTGAAGGAACTAAAAATTTAGCAAAAGCAGTTGTAAATGTGGTTGAAAATAAAGCGACTCAATACAAACCTTTATATGAATGGAAATCTCCAATAAAAGAAAAAATAGAAATTATTGCGAAAGAAATTTACGGTGCAGCAAACGTGGAATACAGTAAGTTAGCGCAGTTAAATTTAAGGCGAATCGACAGATTAGGATTTAACGATTTTGCGATTTGTATGGCAAAAACACAAAAATCTTTTTCTGATAATCAATCATTAATAGGAAGGCCAGAAGGTTTTACCGTAACTGTAAGAGAAATTGAAATAGCTGCAGGAGCGCAATTTGTAATTCCTGTTTTAGGAAAAATGATGCGCATGCCTGGTTTACCTGCAATTCCTGCTTCAGAAAACATGACGATTGATAATAATGGTGTTATCTCTGGATTGTCTTAGTTTATAGAGTAAAAAAAATATTAACCATAAAAAAAACCAGCCTTTTGGCTGGTTTTTTTTATGGTTAATATAGAAAGAAGTAACTATATTTTATAATTCTAATAAGCCGTTTGTTTTAGAAACACCAGTTGCAGATTCTTGCATGTGTGTTTTTTCAGCATCACTTAAGTTTATTTCTACAATGCTTTCAATTCCGTTTTTACCTAAAATAACAGGAACTCCAATACATAAATCATTTAAGCCGTATTCACCTTCTAATAAAACTGAACAAGGAAATATTTTCTTTTGATCACAAGCTATCGATTGCACTAATGCACTAACTGCAGCTCCAGGAGCATACCAAGCAGAAGTACCTAATAAACCTGTTAATGTTGCGCCACCAACTTTGGTGTCTTGTAAAACTTGTTCTAATCTTTCTTCAGAAATAAATTCAGAAACAGGAACAGAGTTACGAGTTGCAAGTCTAGTTAAAGGAACCATTCCTTTATCAGAATGACCTCCAATTACCATTCCGTCTACATCAGAAATAGGAGCTCCTAAAGCTTCTGCTAATCTATATTTGAAACGTGCCGAATCTAATGCGCCACCCATTCCAATAATTCTGTTTTTAGGTAGACCTGTCGTTTTATGAACTAAATAAGTCATTGTATCCATAGGATTAGAAACAACAATTATAATTGTATTTGGTGAATGCTTTATTAAACTAGCAGAAACCATCTTTACAATTCCAGCATTAATCCCAATTAATTCTTCACGAGTCATTCCTGGTTTTCTAGGAATTCCAGATGTTATTACGCAAATATCAGAATTCGCAGTTTTGGTATAATCGTTTGTGCTTCCAGTAATTTTTGTGTCAAATCCATTTAGTGAGGCAGTTTGCATTAAATCCATTGCTTTACCTTCGGCAAAACCTTCTTTAATATCTAAAATAACAACTTCTGCTGCGAAGTCTTTAATCGCTATGTATTCTGCACAACTTGCACCCACTGCACCTGCACCAACAACTGTAATTTTCATATAAATATATTTTAATTGTGTTAATTTAAAAGAGATACAAAAGTATGATAAATAATTGAAAACTATATATTTAATAAATTAAAAAAGACATCATAAAATGATGTCTTTTTTAACTAAAATAATATTTTATTGTTACCGAAGACTTATTGCTATTCCTAAATTTACAGTATTATACTCTTGCAAAGTATAGCTTCCAAAGATTTTGAAAAAACCTAAACTTAATCTACTTCCAATAGTTGTTCTAAAACTACCTGCGTCAAATTCAGAGTTAATTGGATCAGATATTGTTCTTGAAAGAGGTCCGTAATTTAAAGTGTAATCTCCTGTCATTTTAAGAGTTGAGTTTCCTGCGCCATATCCTATTCCTCCATAAAAGTTTATAATAGGAAAATTCAATGATGCAATTGCCTGAACCGTGTAAGAATTCAATTTAAATTCTGCTAATCCATCCTGAACAGAAATATCCCCACTACTATTTATATTGTAATCAACAGTCATCGTCGTATAGGCTGCTAGTAGAGAGACATGTAAAGGTGTTTTATCGATTGGTCCAAACCAACTAGTAATTTCTTTTTTTAGTCCAATACCAAACAAACGACCTTTTACATTATCATCTCCAATTTTAGGGACTAAGCGTAGACTTACTTCAAATTTTGCAGGCAAGCCTAGACTTAACTGAACTGCTGGAGCAGGAACTGCACTTAATGGTAAACTCTCTTTTTTACCTCCTGGAGCATTAAAGGTTGTGTTATAAGTAACATTGTTTTCTGCGAAACTAATAGTTGTAAGTGGTCTCGTGTTTTCCGAGCCAGCAAAAGTAGCAGCTGTGATTGAACCTGTATTGATAGATGTTAATCCAGATAGACTAAACATTTCTTCTTCTTCTGGGGCAAATGATGCATTTAAACCGATTGCTATATCGAAACCAAAAGGTTTATGAACTTTAGCTGTATGATACCAACCATTATTCATACCATAAATTAAACCTTTCATAGCAGGGTTGACGTAAGCATCGATTAACTTAGCTCGATCATTACTGTCTGCCAAAAGGTATCCTTCAAAACCGTCTTGAGCTTTTGTATTAGAAGTTAAGGCGAAAACACTTATAAAAATTAAAATACACTTTTTCATGCTGTAATTGTTTTTAGTTAATATTTAAATTTGATATTATTCTTAGCTAAGATATAAAATAAAAAAAAACACTCTTAAAATAAGAGTGTTTTTTATTCGACTGTAAATCAATTAATTATGCATCTATATTAGCGTACTTCGCATTTCTTTCTATAAAGTCTCTACGCGGTGGAACTTCATCCCCCATTAACATAGAAAATACTCTATCAGCTTCAGTAGCACTATCAATTACAACTTTTCTTAAAGTTCTAAATTCAGGATTCATTGTGGTATCCCAAAGTTGGTCAGCATTCATTTCACCAAGACCTTTATAACGTTGTATATTCACAGTACCGCCCATTTGTTGCGCAATTAAATCACGTTGATTGTCATCCCAAGCATATTCTCTTTTTTGACCTTTTTTCACTAAATATAGAGGCGGAGTTGCAATGTAGATATACCCTTGTTCTACCATTTCTCTCATATATCTAAAGAAGAATGTTAATATTAATGTAGCAATGTGAGAACCATCGACATCGGCATCACACATAATAACTACTTTATGGTAACGTACTTTAGATAAATTTAACGCTCTTGGATCTTCTTCTGTACCTATAGAAACACCTAAAGCTGTAAACATATTTTTGATTTCTTCATTTTCAAAAACCTTATGTTGCATCGCCTTTTCAACATTCAAGATTTTTCCACGAAGTGGAAGAATCGCCTGAAAGTTTCTATCACGCCCTTGCTTTGCTGTTCCACCTGCAGAATCTCCCTCAACTAAGAAAATTTCACATTGTGCTGGATCAGTTTCTGAACAATCAGATAATTTACCAGGTAAACCACCAATAGACATGACCGTTTTACGTTGTACCATTTCTCTGGCTTTACGCGCTGCGTGTCTTGCTGTTGCTGCTAAAATTACTTTTTGAACAATTATTTTAGCATCATTAGGGTTTTCTTCTAAGTAGTCCGTTAACATTTCTGAAACTGCTTGAGAAACTGCAGAAGATACATCCCTATTTCCTAATTTGGTTTTAGTTTGTCCTTCAAATTGTGGCTCTTGTACTTTTACAGAAATAATTGCAGTTAATCCTTCACGGAAATCATCACCAGCAATTTCGAACTTTACATTTTTAAGTAATCCAGATTCATCTGCATATTTTTTTAATGTATGCGTTAAACCTCTTCTAAAACCAGATAAATGCGTTCCTCCTTCATGTGTGTTAATATTGTTTACATAAGAATGTAAATTCTCTGAGTACGAAGTATTATAAACCATCGCAACTTCAACAGGAATTCCATTTTTCTCACCTTCCATTGAAATTATATTCGCAGTTAATTGCTCGCGAGTAGAATCTAAATATCTAATGAACTCAGGCAATCCTTCATCACTATGAAAAACCTCTGTAGTAAAATTCCCTTCATCATCAGCTGTACGGTTATCTGTTAAAGTAATTGTAATTCCTTTATTTAAATAAGACAATTCTCGCAAACGAGATGCCAACGTATCATAGTTGAATTCCGTAGTTTGTGTAAAAATAGTTTTGTCTGGTAAAAAAGTAACAACGGTTCCGTTAAAGTCAGTTTCTCCAATAGTTTTTACGGGATATAATGCTTTTCCTTTAGAATATTCTTGTTGCCAAAGTTTACCATCTTTATGAACGGTTGCAGTTAAGTGTTCTGATAATGCGTTTACACAAGAAACACCTACACCATGTAAACCTCCAGAAACTTTGTAAGAATCTTTATCAAATTTACCTCCAGCACCAATCTTTGTCATTACAACCTGTAAAGCAGAAACGCCTTCTTTTTCGTGTATTCCAACAGGAATTCCACGACCATTATCTTTAGTTGTAACAGAATTATCTTCGTTAATAGTAACATTAATTGTGTCACAATAACCACCCATAGCTTCATCAATAGAGTTATCTACAACTTCATATACTAAATGGTGTAAACCTCTCGTACCAACATCTCCAATATACATAGATGGACGCATTCTTACATGCTCCATCCCTTCTAATGCCTGAATACTGGAAGCATCATAATTATTTTTTTTGTCTTCGCTCATTATAAAAGTGAATTATTAATTTTTTAGGTTGATGAAATCCGTTTTAAAAACGAACTTATTAAACCCAAATTTACGATTTTATCAATTGATTTAAAGTCTTTTTAGCGATTTTGTTTTAAAATTATCAACATTTGTTAAAAACGGAAAAACTCCTTAAATGGCTTAAAAATGATTTTAATTTTAATTTATCAAATTTTAATGTAGATCGAAATTTAGTAAATTAAAAAAATCTCGCATTTGCGAGATTTTTAAAGATACTTTTTTTTGAAATCAAAGAAATTACGTCTAGTTTCTAATAATCTTTACATTCATTTCTTCTACTTTTTTATCGGATAAGATAGAAGGTGCATTAAATAATAAATCTTCAGATGAACCTGTTTTTGGAAATGCCATTACTTCTCTGATAGAAGCTTTCTTTTCTAAAATCATCATTAATCTGTCAACTCCCCACGCAATTCCTCCATGAGGTGGGGCTCCGTATTGAAAAGCTTTGTACATCGTTCCAACACTTTTCATCATTTCTTCTTTATCGTAACCCATATTTTTATAAGTTGCTTCTAAAATTTCTGATTTGTGTGCACGAACTGAACCTCCACCAATTTCATAACCATTTAAGATTAAATCGTATTGTTGGGCAATTATTGTTCCTATTTCTTCTCCTTCTCCATTCATGTGCTTTTCTAAATCATAGATTGCTGGCATGGAAAAAGGGTTGTGTGTAAATGTCCATCGTCCTTCCTCTGTTTTTTCAAACATAGGAAAATCTATGACCCAAGCAGGACGTAATTCTTTAGGATTAATCAATTTTAAAATACGTCCCATTTCTTGACGAACAGCATCTAAAGCTTTATTTGCCGTTGCAGTATCTGCTGCTGAGAAAAATACAATATCTCCAATTTGAGCATCTGTAGCTTTGATAATGTTCGCTGCAATTTTTTCACCTAAAAACTTAATAATTGGTGATTGTAAATCGTTTTCATTTACAATAATGTATGCCAAACCACCTAAACCATTTTGTTGCGCAATGGCAGTTAAATTTTCAATCTGACCTTTAGACATTCTCTTGTTTCCTTGCTCTTTTGCAGAAACTTTAATACATTTTACAATTCCGCCGTCATCAATAGGTTTACTAAAAACTTGGAATGTTGTATCTTTTACAATATCTGTAATATCTTGCATTTGCAAATTAAAACGTAAATCTGGTCTATCACAACCATATTTATCTATCGCGTTTTTATATGTAATCACTTCAAAAGGATGCAGAATCCATTTGTTACCATATATTTTTCTGACGATTTCATTAAACATTTTCGTATTTAAATCTATGATTTGCTGCATACTTGCATATGCCATTTCAATATCTAATTGTGTAAATTCTGGCTGACGATCTCCACGTGAATCTTCATCTCTAAAACAACGAGCAATCTGAAAGTATTTTTCAAATCCACCCACCATTAACATTTGTTTAAACTGTTGTGGTGCTTGTGGAAGTGTGTAAAAAGCACCTGCTTGTTTCCTAGTAGGAACAATAAACTCTCTTGCCCCTTCATCAGTTCCTGCAGTTAGAATAGGTGTTTCGATTTCTAAAAATTCTTCTTCATCTAAGATGTCACGTAATAATTTAATTACTTTATGACGATTTACGATTGCTTTGCGAACTTCATCATTTCTATGATCTAAAAATTTGTATTGAAAACGAACATTTTCATTCGATTTCATGGCTCTTTTTATTTCAAAAGGAAGTGTTTTAGATAAATTTAATATTTCTAAACCAGCTGTTTCTAATTCAATTTTACCAGTTCTTAGACCTGCATTGTAATCATCTTCTTTTCTTTGAACAACAACTCCAGTAACCATAATTACTGTTTCTGGTTTTAATTTTACCAATTCATCTAAGTTTGGAAATGTTTCTCTGCTTAAACGTACTTGAAAAATTTGGTTACTTGAATCTCGTAAATCAATGAAAATTAATTCTCCATGATCACGCACACTTGCAACCCAACCTGATAAGGTAACATCTTCTTTAATTGAGTTTTCTGATAATTGAGAAATTTTATGTGTTCTGTATTCTTCTTTTATTACAATCGGAATTTCAGGAAGAACATCTTCTTCTTGTTTTTTGTTTTTTGTTTCTTGGTTTTTGGTTGCTAGTTCTTGGCTTCCTAATTCTTGTTTTTTTATTCTTGTTTCTTTATCAGAGATAGAAGATAAAATCTCTTCACGAATCACTTTTCCAGAAGCACCTTTTCCAATTATTCCAATAACTTTACCAACAAGAATTCCTGCTTTTCCTTGATTACCTCCCTTAATATCATTTGCAATGACCTCATTTTGGGCAATTACTTTTAGAACAGCAACTTTGATTTTTTCATCGGAAATCGTGTTTTCTTCAAAATACGCATTGTAGTCAAACTTTCTGTCTTTTAAATAGCGAATAATTGCATTTTGAACTAAAACTGCTGTGATTTTTTCAGCTTTAAAAAGTTGAAAAATTTCTGTTAAATGGGCAACATCGTGAATATCTTTATATTCATCAGCACCAATATTATTTACCAATGTTTTTGCAACAAAAGAAGCATCCTTTATAACATTATTAATGGCAACAAAAGTTTTAGCACGTAAAGAATCAGCAGTAAAAAACTTTGCGTCTTGGGGTAAAACACCACCTTTAATCAATATCGATTCTACGGCAAAAGGCAAAGAATTAACATCAATAGTGATGCTTTTAACAACCTCTTTTATATTAACAAAAGGCAAATCTGGTTCAGAAATAAAACGGTAATCAGCTTCAAACTCTTTTGTACGCATTGTTTTGGTTTGCTTTAAATCAGCATCCCATAAAACCGTAGTTTGTTCTGGTCTAAATTCTTTGTTTTCTAAATAATAGTTTACTTGCTTTTCAATTTCTTCCTTTAAAGCATCCACCATAAACTTAAAAGAATTTAAGTTTTTGATTTCTGTTCTTGGGTTTAAATTATACGTATGTTTTTTACGAAGAGAAACAGAAACATCCGATTTAAACTCACCTTTTTCAAGATTTGCTTCGGATATTTTTAAATTCTGAACAATTCTTTGAATGTATTGTGCATAGGTTGATGCGTCTTCGATATGACGAATACAAGGCTCTGTTACTATTTCAATTAACGGAACTCCGGCTTTGTTGAAGTCGACTAAAGAAACTTTCTTTTCGTGCATTAATTTAGCAGCATCTTCTTCTATATGAACCTGTGTTAGATTCACTGTAAATTGCGATCCATCATTTCTAAAACAAGAAACTTCTCCATCAGGAATTACAGGATTGTGAAACTGCGTAATTTGAATATTCTTCGGATTATCTGGATATTCGTAATGTTTCCGATCCCAAGAAATTACTTCATTTTCGAAAGTAGATTTTACCGCTTTTCCAAAATAAATAGCTTTGGTAATTGCTTCTTTATTAAGGGAAGGCAAAACGCCCATTTGTCCTGTACAGACTGAACATATATTTTGATTTGGTTTTTCTATTTCTTGATTTGCACAAGAACAGAATAATTTTGTTTTCGTATTTAATCGAACGTGGGTTTCTATCCCAATAACCAACTCTAATTCGTGTACTTTTAGTAACTCCTTTAATTGCTCCAGTTCCATTATATCGTATCTTTTAAGAAGTTAGCAAACTTCAAAACGAGTTCGTCATTGTTTTTTGCAGCTGTAATTTGTAAACCTGTTTCAGTTCCTTGGGGCACTGTTATTGTTGGCAATTGCCCTAAACTAAAACCGACTGTATAGGCATCAGATAAATACATAGATAAAGGATCTTTTAAGCTGTCACCTATTTTTGGTGGTGAATTAGGCGTTACAGGGGATAAAATAATATCCACTTCTTTGAAGTCTTTTTCAAAACTTTCCCCAATTTGATCTCTTAAATTTAATCCTTTTAAATAAATTTCATCAGAAAAACCTTGCGATAAAACTTGATTTCCACCAACAATTCTACGTTTTGTTTCTTCTGAAAAATTATCTGAACGTGTTATAGAATAGGTTTCTTTTAGATTTTCACCTTCGATTCTATTTCCATAATTTGTACCATCTAACCTTGATAAGTTAGAGGCAGTTTCTGCCATTGCTAATGTGTAATATGTAGAGACTAAGGTCTCTGATTCAAAGAAATCTAATTCTTTTACTTGAATTCCTTTTGCTTTTATTTTTTCTATGGATATTAAAAAATCTGATTTTATTTGCGCTTCAATTGCGTCATTTTCTATAAAATTTTTAAAATAGCCAACCGTTTTTATTTCATCAGAATTTAAAATGTTTTTTTCTAAAATAATTGAAGATTGATATGTAGTTTGATCTTTTATATCTTTCCCACTCATCGCATTTAACAAAATTCTGATGTCTTCAATAGATTTTGCAATTGGTCCCACACAATCTGTAGAAGATGCATACGCCATTAATCCAAAACGTGAGATTCTTCCATACGTTGGTTTAAAACCATACACCTTATTGTAACCTGCAGGTTGGCGAATAGAACCTCCTGTGTCTCCACCAATTGAAAAAACAGTAAAGTCTTTTGCAACATTTACTGCAGAGCCTCCACTTGAACCTCCACCAACTAAATCGGGATTTATAGCATTTTTTACAGCTCCAAAAATGGTGTTTTCAGAAGAAGATCCATGTCCAAAACTATCGCAATTTTCTTTTACTAAAGGAATTGCGCCAGCATCTAATAATTTTTGAATGGCAGTTGCAGTGTATGGAGATTTGTAATTTTTCAACAAATCAGAACTTGCTGTTGCGTAAGTGCCTTGCAGCATGTAAACATCTTTAATTCCAAAAGGGATTCCTTCTAACAAACCAATTGCTGAACCACTTTTAATTTTAGCATCTACTTTTGCAGCCAATTCTAAAGCCAAAGCATCTAAAATTGAATTCACTGTATTATGACTGTTTGATTTTAATAAATCTAATCTTTCTTGCACCAATTGTGTACAAGAAATTTCTTTGTTCACCATTTGCTGATGAATTCTATGTATTTGAGACTTCATAACTATTCTTCTATTACTTTAGAAACTACTAAATAGCCGTTCTTTTCTCTTGGAAAATTTTCTATGATAATTTGTTTTTCGATTTGTGGGCTATCAACTACAACATCCTCTCTTAAATCATTTAAAGACACTGCATTATTATGGGTATTATTAAAGAAATTATTATTTGTTGAATTTGCATTTTTAATGGCCTCAAATAATTTGTTCACCGATTTAGATGGCTGTGCTCCTTTAATACTAGACAATACGTCTACCGTCATAATTTTACTCATTTCTCTCTTTTTTTTAATTCAAAAAAAAGCCTTCCAAATTTGGAAGGCTTTATTTATATATTTTAAACAATAACCTTCTTACCCTAACAATTAGGATTAATAAAATTAAGATTGCTATTATTTATGGTCATTTTAAATTTTTAATATGGACAAATATATGTTAAAAGAATTATACAGAAATCTCTTTTTTATGTTTTTATATAATACTTATTGTATTGGTAAAATATTGATATTTAATTATTAAATCAATAAAAAAAGAGATTAAAACACACCAACAATTTATGTGTAAACCATTGGTGCGTTAATTAATTCAGTAAATTCAAATCCAACACTTGTTTGGTGATGCAAATAACCGAATTTTAATATTTATTGTAAGTCAAAATTCATAAATGTATTTTAGTATTAAACAAAAAATAGCAATTTTGTATTAAAGTGTAATTAAAAAAGTTTTTTTTGAAGGATTTTTTTCTTTAAATCAAATTAAATAAAAAAAGATATAATAAAATTTGTTCAAATAAGAATTGCTTTCTACATTTGTACCTCAATGAAAAGACAATTAAACATTTGGTGGTGGAGCTCTCTTATTTAATAAGTGAGACTGACCTATATGTAAATAACATAAAAAAAAGGCTTATCTCACGATAAGCCTTTTTTGCATTTATAAAACGTCATTTCGAGAAGGTTACGATAAAGTAATTTCTTCATAAATATACAGATTGCGACAGTAAATGAAAATTTTTGGTTGGCAATGACATAGAAAAAAATGAAAAAAATACAGTTTAAAACAATTTTTAAAACGAAGATAGCAGACACAGTTACTCCAGTAGGGTTGTATTTGCGTTTTAGAGATACATACGCAAATACACTTTTATTAGAGAGTTCAGATTATCATAGTAAAGAAGAAAGTTTCTCTTTTATTGCGATTGAGCCTGTGGTTTCGATAATTGCAGAAAATCATCATTTGAGTATTTCTCACAAAGGAATACAGTTAGAAAATCAAAAAATTGGAAGAAATTTTAATTCGATCTTCGAAAGTTACAGTGAAACTATTGCTTTAGATTGTCCTGCAGAGTTAAAATCTTTTAACGGTTTATATGGGTACACAACCTACGATTCTGTTCAGTATTTCGAAAACATAGAGATAACTGTTCCTGATGCACCGTCTGCAATACCCTTAATGCAATATAGTTTTTACAGATTTATTATTGCAATCAATCATTTTAATGATGAAATGACGTTGATAGAAAATATAGAAGAAGGATCAGAATCACGTATCAATGAAATCCAAACAATTATAGATGCACAAGCATTCAATACTCAAAAATTTGAAATTTCAGGAGATGAAACTTCAAACATTACAGGCGAGGATTTTAAAGAATATGTTGTAAAAGCAAAAGCCCATTGTAAAAGAGGAGACGTTTTTCAGTTGGTGTTATCTCGACAATTTCAACAAAAATTTAAAGGAGATGAATTTAATGTGTATCGAGCATTACGTTCTATAAATCCTTCGCCCTATTTATTTTATTTCGATTACGGTTCTTTTAAATTGATGGGTTCTTCACCAGAAGCACAAATTAAAATATCAGGAGGAAAAGCGACGATCAATCCAATTGCTGGTACGTTCAGAAGAACTGGTGATATGGCAGAAGATATTAAATTAGGAAAAAAGTTATCTGCAGATAAAAAAGAAACAGCAGAGCATGTAATGTTGGTCGATTTAGCTCGAAACGATTTAAGTAAACACGCAGATAATGTTACCGTTGATGTTTTTAAAGAAGTGCAATATTTTAGCCATGTTATTCATTTAGTTTCAACAGTTTCAGGTAAATTAAAAGGAAATCCGATTGAAATTGTAGGTGATACTTTTCCTGCAGGAACATTAAGCGGCGCACCAAAATACAAAGCAATGCAGTTAATTGATAAGTATGAAAATCAATCTCGAGGCTTTTATGGTGGTGCAGTGGGTATTATTGGATTGGATGGTTCTGTGAATTTGGCAATTGCAATTCGTTCTTTTGTAAGTAAAAGTAATGTGTTGTATTATCAAGCAGGTGCTGGAATTGTGATTCATTCTGACGAAGAAAAGGAATTACAAGAAGTAAATAATAAATTAGCAGCGTTAAAGAAAGCGTTGACTTTAGCAGAAGATATTTAAAAATAACTTCTGGCTATTAACTAATCGCTAATAGCCAGAAGCCAAAAGATTTTAAAATGAAAATATTAATTTTAGATAATTACGATTCGTTTACCTACAATTTGGTACACATGGTAGAAAAAATTACAG
>LAQA01000011.1:34142-34589 GCA_000981625.1 Flavobacteriaceae bacterium ASP10-09a | reverse complement strand
AATGGTTTAAAAGAAATAGAAGTATTATTAAAGTCTGAAGCTGTTTTGGCGGTTTCTCCTTTAATTTCAAAAAAAAGAAGAGATATTTTAAATAAAATTCAATTTAGAATACAATCTGTTTTAAAAGGAAGAGATTCTAAATATATATTATTAAACGCACCGAATGACAAACTTGACGCCATTCTAAATTTGTTACCAGGAATGCGCAGTCCTACAGTTTTGCCATTGGCAGAAAAAGGTTGGAGCTCTGTGCACTCTGTAATTTCGAAAAATCAGTTTTGGGAAATTATTGACGGGTTAAAAGAAAATGGAGCAGAAGGTATTTTAGTGTGTCCTATTGAAAAAATGGTTTTATAAAATGAATACAATTTTAAATCCGCAGCAAAAAGATTGGAATAAAATCTTAGAAAGACCCACAAAAACAGTGGACGACATAGAAAATACTGT
>LAQA01000011.1:33116-33671 GCA_000981625.1 Flavobacteriaceae bacterium ASP10-09a | reverse complement strand
TTTACTTTTGGAACTGAAACGATTCCCCAGGTTTATAAAATATTCGGACCAGGAAATCAATTTGTAACAGTTGCAAAACAATTAGCAACTAAGCATGGTGTTGCAATAGATATGCCAGCGGGGCCAAGTGAACTATTAATTGTTGCTGATGACAGTGCAAATGCAAGTTATGTGGCTTCAGATTTACTAAGTCAAGCAGAACATGGTGCAGATTCTCAAGTTATTTTAGTTTCAACTTCAAAAGAGCTCATTAAGAAGGTAGAGGAAGAAATAGAAAAACAAATTAAAGAGCTACCAAGATTAGAAATTGCTCAAAAAGCGATAACTAACTCGAAATCTATTTTTGTTGAGAATGATAAAATCGCTTTAGATTTGATTAATGAGTATGGTCCTGAACATTTTATTGTCTGTACAAACAATAATAATTTTTATATAGATAATATAGAAAATGCAGGTTCTGTATTTATAGGAAATTATACTCCAGAAAGTGCAGGAGATTATGCTTCAGGAACAAATCACACGCTGCCAACAAACGGGTTTTCTAAATCTTATTCT
>LAQA01000011.1:633-32914 GCA_000981625.1 Flavobacteriaceae bacterium ASP10-09a | reverse complement strand
ATCTTATTAGAGAGAACATTAAGTTTCTAAAACCCTATTCTTCTGCAAGAGATGAGTATAAAGATGTGAAGACCACTGATATTATTTTCTTAGATGCTAATGAAAATCCTTTTAATAATGGTGTAAATCGATATCCAGATCCGCAACAGCATAAAGTAAAAGAGATGCTATCAGAAACGAAAGGAGTCGATAAAAAAAACATCTTATTAGGAAATGGTAGTGATGAAGTTTTAGATTTGATATTTAGAGTTTTTTGTGAACCAAATGTTGATAATGTAATTACTTTGCCACCAACCTACGGTATGTATAGTGTTTTAGCAAATATAAATGCAGTAGAAAATAGAACAGTTTTATTGACTGAATATTTTCAACCAAAAGTAGATCAGATTTTAAAAAAAGTAGATGTATATAGTAAAATATTATTTTTATGCTCTCCAAATAATCCATCAGGAAATAGCTTTACAGAGGGCACTGTGGAAGAATTATTAATTAAATTTAATGGCTTAGTAGTCATAGATGAAGCATATATTGATTTTTCTGAGCAAAAAAGTTGGTTAGATAAATTAGCAGTATATCCCAATTTAATTATTACTCAAACCTTATCTAAAGCTTATGGTTTAGCAGGAATTAGACTTGGTGTCTGTTATGCTTCTGAAGAAATCATACACTTTTTAAATAGTATAAAACCGCCCTATAACGTAAACGAACTAACGCAACTAAAAGCCATTGAAAGATTATCGCATATTGATGAAGTCAAAAATGAAGTAGTAGAAATCATTCAACAGAGAAACTTCGTAATAAAGGAATTAAAAGACATTTCATTTATTAAAATAATATATCCAACGGATTGTAATTTTGTAATGGTCAAGGTAGATAATGCAAATAAACGGTATAATCAACTCATAGAAAAAGGAATTGTGGTTCGAAACAGAACAACACAGCCTTTGTGTGAGAATTGTTTACGTTTTACAATTGGGACGAGCACTGAAAACACTAAACTAATAAAAGTTTTAAAGGAAATTTAAGTATGAAGAAAGTATTATTTATAGATAGAGACGGTACTTTAGTGTTAGAGCCTCCTGTAGATTATCAATTAGATAGTCTAGAGAAGTTAGAATTCTATCCGAAAGTATTTCAATACATGGCAAAAATTGCTTCAGAATTGAATTATGAGCTGGTGATGGTTACAAATCAAGATGGTTTGGGGACAGATAGTTTTCCTGAAGCTACTTTTTGGCCAGCACATAATAAAGTAATTGCTGCTTTTGAAAAGGAAGGTGTTGTTTTCTCTGAAGTACTAATAGATAAAAGCTTTCCTCATGAGAATGCGGAAACTAGAAAACCAAGAACGGGTTTATTAACCAAGTATTTTTCAGAGGAATATGATTTGGAGAATTCTTTTGTTTTGGGTGATAGAATTACAGACATGGAACTGGCAAAAAACTTAGGTGCCAGAGGTGTTTATTTATCTGAAAATCCAGAATTAGGTGCAAATGAAATAGAAACACCTGAACAAGAAATTTTAGATTGTATTGCATTTACAAGCACAGATTGGTCAGAAATTTATAATTTTCTTAAATTAAAAGACAGAGTTGTAGAAATTACTAGAAATACCAACGAGACTAAAATTTATATCAAATTAAATTTAGATGGCTCTGGTAAAAACGATATTAGTACAGGTTTGTCGTTTTTCGATCATATGTTAGATCAAATTGGTAGACATGGTAATATGGATTTGACGATTAAAGTTGATGGCGATTTAAAAGTTGACGAGCACCATACTATAGAAGATACTATGATTGCTTTTGGAGAGTTGTTCAACAAAGCATTGGGCTCTAAATTAGGAATTGAAAGATATGGTTTTTGTTTACCTATGGATGATTGCTTAGCGCAAGTTGCTGTAGATTTTGGTGGTAGAAATTGGCTAGAATGGAAAGCTGATTTTAAAAGAGAGAAAATTGGAGACATGCCAACAGAAATGTTCTTTCATTTGTTTAAATCATTTACAGATGGTGCAAAATGTAATTTAAATATTAAGGCAGAAGGAACTAACGAACATCACAAAATTGAAGGAATTTTTAAAGCATTTGCAAAAGCAATGAAAATGGCGGTAAAAAGAGATGCTAACAAGATGTTTTTACCTTCAACAAAAGGAATGTTATAAAATATTCCTTAGATATTAGCCATTTGCTAATTGATAAAAGTGAAAGAATGAAATTAATAATAATAGATTACGGCGCAGGAAATATTAAAAGCATTCAGTTTGCTTTTAAACGTTTAGGAGTAGACGCCATTTTATCAAATAATATAGATGAAATAAAAACTGCAGATAAAGTAATTTTTCCTGGCGTTGGTGAAGCCAGTTCTGCCATGAAAATGTTGCAAGAAAGTGGTTTAGACAAAATAATTCCAGCACTAAAACAGCCTGTTCTCGGTATTTGTTTGGGTATGCAATTAATGTGTAACTCATCTGAAGAAGGAAATACCAAAGGTTTAGGAATTTTTGATGTTGCTATAAAACGTTTTTCAAATGCTGTAAAAGTGCCCCAAATGGGTTGGAACACAATCTCTAGATTAAAATCGGATTTGTTTACAGGAGTTAAGGAAAAAGAATTTATGTATTTAGTACATAGTTTTTATGCTGAAAATTGTAACGAAAGCATTGCAACCACAGCTTATGAAATTGAATATGCAGCTGCACTGCAAAATGATAATTTTTACGGAGTACAGTTTCATCCTGAAAAAAGCGGATTAGAAGGAGAAAGAATTCTGAAGAATTTCTTAGAATTAAAAATCAAGGACTAATAATTATTTCATGAGAATAATACCAGCCATAGATATTATAGACGGAAAATGTGTTCGTTTAACAAAAGGTGATTACAGTACCAAGAAAATATACAACGAAAACCCTTTAGAAGTAGCCAAAGAATTTGAGGCTTCTGGCATCGAATTTTTGCATGTAGTAGATTTAGATGGTGCAAAAGCGAGCCAGATTATAAACTATAAAGTGCTAGAACAGATCGCTTCTAAAACCAATTTAAAAATAGATTTTGGTGGTGGTTTAAAATCTGACAAAGATTTAGAAATTGCCTTTAACTCTGGTGCAAATCAGATTACAGGAGGAAGTATTGCTGTTAAAAATAGCGATATATTCGAAAGTTGGATTGAAAAATATGGAGCACAAAAAATTATTTTAGGAGCTGATTTTTATCCAGATAGTGGTGGAGGAAAAATTGCTATAAATGGTTGGCAAGAAGAAAGTACTTTGGAATTGATTCCTTTTATTAAAGGATATCAAGAGAAAGGAATTCAGCACGTAATTTGTACAGATATTTCTAAAGATGGCATGTTACAAGGACCAAGTTTTGCTATTTATAAAGAGATTCTATCTAAAGTTAAAGACGTAAAACTTATTGCTTCTGGAGGAATTTCAACCTTTAATGAATTGCCAAGGTTGTCAGAAAATGGATGCGAAGGTGTAATTATTGGAAAGGCTATTTACGAGAATAAGATTAGTTTAAAACAACTGGAACAATATATACTTAATAATTAGCCATATATTTTTAGCAGTTAGCAATTTGCAAACCGCTAAAAAGTAAAAGCGAAAAGCTATTAGAATGTTAACAAAAAGAATAATTCCTTGTTTAGATATTAAAAACGGACGTACTGTAAAAGGTGTTAATTTCGTTAATTTAATTGATGCAGGAGATCCAGTAATTTTAGCAAAACAGTATGCGGAATTAGGGGCAGATGAATTAGTGTTTCTAGATATTTCTGCTACTTTAGAAGGGAGAAAAACGATGTTAGAAATGGTTTTAAAGGTTGCAGAACAGGTAAATATTCCATTTACTGTTGGTGGCGGAATTTCTTCGGTTGCTGATGTAGACTTATTATTAAAATCTGGAGCAGATAAAGTTTCGATAAATTCAGCAGCAATAAAAAGGCCTGAATTGGTAAATGAGCTGGCAGAGAAATTCGGAAATCAATGTGTAGTTGTGGCGATTGATGCGAAGCAGATTGATGGAGAATGGATTGTACATTTAGCAGGAGGGAGCATACCAACAGCGTTAAATTTATTTGATTGGGCAAAGGAGGTAGAAGCACGTGGAGCAGGAGAAATACTGTTTACTTCAATGAATAATGATGGCACAAAAGCTGGCTTTGCAAATGAAGCTTTGGCAAAATTATCTAAGGAATTAAATATTCCTATTATTGCTTCAGGTGGCGCGGGAACGGTACAACATTTTGTAGATGCTTTTAAAATAGGAAAGTCTGATGCCGCATTGGCAGCAAGTGTTTTTCACTTTGGTGAAATTGCTATTTTAGATTTAAAACAATCGTTAAAAGAATATAATATCCCTGTTAGAATTTAGTGCTTAGAGAATAAAAAATGAAAGACTTACAGATTAAGGCATACGAAGATAAATACCACCAGCAGTTTAAAGAAATTTCTTTAGACTGGTTGCATTCTAATAATTTATATGAAAAAGCAGATGATGATTTGTTAGACAATCCTAAAAAGTATTTAAACAATGGAAGTTTTATTTTTTTAGCACATTATAATAATGAAATTGTTGGAACAGTAACTTTAAGTCCATTAGAAAACAATACTTTTGAAGTAATGAAATTAGGAGTAATTGGTGCATATAAAAGATTGGGAATTGGAAGAAAACTGATGCAAACCTGTATTGATGTATGCCAAGAAAAAGAGGTTAAATTAATTACTTTAGATACAAGTAGTAAATTAGTAAATGCCATAAAACTCTATGAAAAATTTGGGTTTATACATGTCGAGATAACAACTTCTTATTACGAATCTGCAGATGTGAAAATGGAATTAAAATTAAGATAATGAAAATAGATTTTAATAAAAATAAAGACGGTTTAGTGCCTGCAATTATTCAAGATGCAACAACAAAAAATGTTTTAATGTTGGGGTATATGAATGAAGAAGCATTTCATAAAACACAAGATTCTAAATTGGTTACTTTCTTTTCTAGAACTAAAAATCGTTTGTGGACAAAAGGTGAAGAAAGTGGAAATGTTTTGAATNNAACTAGATTGTGATAATGATACTTTATTGATTTTTGTAAATCCAAAAGGTCCAACCTGCCACAAAGGTTCTGAGACGTGTTGGAACGAAGAAAACAAACCAAATTATGGTTTCTTTTCTACTTTAGAGACAGTTATTACAGAAAGAGTAGCGAACAAAGACACCCAAAAATCTTATGTGGCTAGTTTATTTGACAAAGGCATTAATAAAATAGCTCAGAAGGTAGGCGAGGAGGCAGTAGAAACTGTAATTGAAGCAATGGACGATAATGATGAATTATTTTTATATGAATCTGCAGATTTATTATTCCATTATTTAATGTTGCTACAAGCCAAAGGTTTCACTTTAAGGGATATTGAAGAAGAATTAAAGAAAAGACAGAAATAACACCATAAATAAACTAGTAATTAAATACGCGGTTATTGCATCTTTACTTATAGTCAGCTGAATAAGGGAATTGTAAAATACAGTAGTTTCCTTAATAACCTATAGGCTCGCAAATAAATATTTCTGTTCCTAGCTTCAAGTATAAGAAAATATAAAAAGTAATTTAAAATAAAAATCTGTATTGATTATAAATTCACGCTATCGATTATATGTCGTCATAATTTAACAATAGTGATGGTCATTAAAATAAAAAATTATTATTAGCATATTAGTAGTAATTTTGTCGTCTTATAAAATTATTACGTATGAAGTTAGCGAACTCAAAATTACTCATTATAGTATCCTTTTTTGCAATTTATATTATTTGGGGTTCTACTTATGTATTTAATAAAATTGCCGTTACAGAATTGCCACCTTTTTTCCTAGCCTCTCTGCGTTTTATTGCAGCTGGGCTGTTAATAATGATCATTTCTAAAATTTTAAATTTCAAACTAGCCATTACAAAAAAGCAATTTTTAAATTCATTAATTGCTGGTTTTTTGTTTTTAGTTTACGGAAATGGTGTTTTTGTTTGGGCTCTAAAGTATGTAGATAGTGGATTTGCAGCCTTGTTAGCGTCTACACAACCCTTATTTGTGCTTTTGTTAATGCGCCTAATAGATAGGAAACCCATGCAGAAAAAATCTATTATTGGGGTTTTATTGGGGTTGATAGGAATGTATTTACTGGTAAGTCAGCAAGAAATCACTTCTTCAGAAGGTAGTATTTTAGGTATTTTTATGATTTTTACATGTGTCTTTAGTTGGAGTTATGGTAGCGTATTTGTGTCAAAAGCAGATTTACCAAAAAACTTTTTTGTGAGTACTGGTTATCAAATGTTATTTGCTGGTTTTATGCTATTAATAGGAAGTATGATTTTTAGGGAAACATGGGTTTCACCTTTAATTTGGAGCATAGAGGTACAATTATCGATGTTATTTTTAATCTCATTTGGCGGAATTGCAGTATTTACTGCTTTTAACTATTTGCTAAAAAATGTATCACCAGAAAAAGTTGCAACATCTGCATATGTAAACCCAATAATAGCGATGATTTTAGGATGGTATTTTTTAAGTGAAAAATTAACGTTACAATCTATTATAGCTTCTATTGTTTTATTAACAGGGGTCTATTTTATTACTTCGAGAAAGAAAAGATAGAAAACAATTTTGGAAACTAAAAAAGCTATAAAATACATGTTGATAAGCACTTTTGCTTTTGCATGTATGAACTCTACAGTTAAATATCTAGATGATGTAAGTACTTATCAAATCGTATTTTTCAGGTCTTTCGGATCTCTTTTTTTTACTTTCGGATTTTTATTAAAAAATAAAATTCCTATCATTGGAAATAATAATAAACTACTTATTTCAAGATCAATAGTTGGTGCTACTTCGATGCTACTTTTTTTTATGTCTGTTAAATATTTATCTATAGGTACTGCGGTTTCATTAAGGTATGTGGCTCCAGTTTTTGCAGCAATTTTCGGTATTTTTTTATTGAAGGAAAAAATAAAACGATTACAATGGTTATTTTTTGTCATTTCACTTTTAGGAGTTTTTGTGTTAAAAGGTTTTGATAATCAATTAAATACAATAGGTTTAATTCTCGTTATGCTAGCTTCTATTCTAAGTGGATTAGTATATATAATTATTAGTAAAATAGGTAAGAGTGAGCATCCAATTGTAATTGTTAACTATTTTATGGTTGTTGCAACCATTTTAGGAGGCGTACTTTCTATAAATAATTGGGTTACACCCAAAGGAAATGAGTGGATTTTCTTAATGATGTTAGGTGTATTTGGCTATTTTGGTCAAGTATACATGACAAAAGCTTTTCAAACAGCTTCGGCAAGTATTATAGCTCCTATTAAATATGTTGAAGTTATTTATACTACAACTTTTGGCGTTTTCTTATTTAAAGAAATCTATACTTTTTATAGTTTTTTAGGTATCGCTTTGATTATAGGTGGCTTAATTTTAAATATTTGGTATAAATCTAAATTTAAAGATTTATAATAAATTTCTGTTTGTCTATATTTAGTGAAAGCTCTCTTAGTATTGATTGTGTTTTAAATGTTTATTTATGAAAGAACTAGCACTCTTTTTTACTTAATTGAATATTACCTTTATGGTTTTTGAATTATGAAAATAAAATAAAAAACACACCTAATAAGATTCCAAAAAGAGGAACTAATTTCTTACGTTTATTTTGTTCTTTAAAAATGATTCCTCCAGCAACTACTGCTATCAAAATTTGACTTCTTTTTATAGCAGATAATAATAGTATCAATGCTTCTGGATCTTGCAATGCTTTAAAATAAAAATAATCTGCTGTTTGCAGTAATATCCCAACTGCAGGTATAGACCATCTCCATTTAAAAGCTTTTCTTTTTGCAGTATTAGGAAACCAAGTTAATGATAGAATTATGACTAAAATAAGGATCGTGTAAAAGCAAAACCAAAATTGTAATGTCTGCGGATTCAAGGTTAAATTCTGTATTAAAAACTTGTCATATAAACCACTTGAAGCCCCTAGAAAAGTAGCCCCAATTATGGCATAAACCCATTTGTTCTTTTTAAAATGGATTCCTTCTTTTTTCCCTAATCTAGAATATAATAATACTGATGATATAATAAGAATGAAACCAATCCATTGTAAATAACTTGGTCTTTCTTGATAAATAATGATTGCACCTATAAAGGTAAAAAAAGGACCTGCAGAACGAATTGGAGTTACAATTGTTAGGGGTAAATGCTTTAATGCTTGATAAGCCAAAATCCAGGAAGATGTCATAATCATCGATTTTATAAATATAAATCCATGAGTACTCCAAGTAATATCTGTAATATAAAAACCTATTTTTTGCATATATTCTGGATACAACGTAGATCCAAAATAAAAAGGAAGTATTAATAAAAAACCCGAGGAAATCGTCCCTAGTAGTACAGGGAAAACTTCATTGCCTTGTACAGCATGTTTTTTACATAAATTGTGTAATCCTAAAAATAAAGCCGCTAAAAGTCCTAAGTACATCCACATAATGCGCGCGAAGATACTAGAATGGTAAAAAATTTGAACCCTAAAAAATTAATAATATTTGATTATTTTTCTAAAGAAAAAAGCAACCAATTTAACTCAAGAAACCTATGTTTTAAAATTATTAATTAATCTTTTTTACAAGATTATTTTGACTTCTTAATCGCTATTGGTTTTAATTTAATACACCCAATCGCATTTAATAGTTTTATAATTAAAAAAGTCATATCAATCTCATACCATTTTACACCGAAATTAGCGCTACTTGCATGTTTATGATGATTATTATGATATCCTTCACCCATCATTAAAAAATCAAAACGAAAGAGGTTTTTACTCGTGTTTTTCATTTTAAAATTAACGTAGCCATAAATATGCCCAAACCAGTTGATTATTACACCATGGATCGGTGCCATTAAAAATGTTATCGGCAATAAAATCCATTGCCACGAAGCAGTTACAAAGAAAGCAAAGAATAAGATGTAGCCTGTAATCCAAAGTAAACGAGAAAAACGAGAGCCAGCAAACAAATCAAAAGCTCTCCATTGCGGTACATTTTTAGTAAAACGGGCATCGATAGAAATACGTTGATTATTAATGTCTTGATAGACATTCTTTGTTTTCCACATCATAGCAAACATATTGGCATCATGAGATGGTGAATGTGGATCCTTTTCTGTATCTGTATACGCATGGTGCATTCGATGCATAATTCCGTAACCATAAGCACTTAAATAACTAGAACCTTGAAAAACCCAGGTTAGAATAAATGTAATTCGTTCCATGGTTTTTGACATAGTAAATGTTTGGTGTGCTGCATAACGATGCAAAAAGAAAGATTGAAAAAATAAGCCACCGTACCAAAGCACTATAACAAAAATAATTACTGTCATAAGTTTTTTTGTAAAGGTAGTTGGATGTTCGAAGCAAAACAATGAACCTAAGTCAATAAAATACGTCTTCTAATTCTACTTAACGCTTGTGCAGTAACTCCAATATAAGAACTAATATATTTTAGAGGAATTACCTTTAAGAGTTCTGGTCGCTCTTTAAATAACCCAATATAACGTTCCTCTGCAGTAAGGTTTAAAAGATTTTGTTCTCGCTTAGATTTTATAAGAAAAAGACGTTCTGCAGTTAATCTGCCAATAAAATTACCCATCTGAGTTCTTTTATAGACTTCTTGTAAATCATTATATGAAATACTTAAAAGGGTTGTTTCTGAAAGTGTTTGTAATTGATACGCTGAAGGTTTCTGAGTTAAGAAAGAATCATAAGCACTAATGAATTGATTTTTAAAACTAAACCCAAAAGTAATTTCTTTTTCTGGATTCTCTTTAGGAATATATAACCGTACAACGCCAGATTCAATGAAAGAAATATGATTTTCTATATCGTTAAGCTTTAAGAAAATAGTTTTCTTTTGAATTACACGGCGCTGTAATTTAGAAGTAAAAAAATCCCAATCTAAATTTGAGATGGTTGCTAATTGATCTAAGTACGCTTTTATCTGTTTCAAATCTTTTATTCCTAATAATTT
Source organism: Flavobacteriaceae bacterium ASP10-09a (assembly GCA_000981625.1). Lineage (GTDB taxonomy): Bacteria > Bacteroidota > Bacteroidia > Flavobacteriales > Flavobacteriaceae > Polaribacter. Next base: position 22,856 of record LAQA01000011.1, on the reverse strand, counting down.
ATACGTGCAAATATACGGATTCAAAAAACCCATATTGGTTTAAATATTTATATATAATTACTCTTTTAATGATAAATTAACATTTTAAATTACAAGCGTTTATTTGTACATTTTACAAGAACGATATCGCTACCTTTGCAAAAATTTTATTTAATGTCAAAAACGTTTTCAGAGTTAGGTATTCATGCAGATTTGCAAGAGAATTTAGCTAAATTACAAATTTCTGTTCCTACAGATGTTCAAGAAAAAGCCATCCCTTTAATTTTAAAGAAAAAGGATGATGTGGTTGTTTTAGCAAAAACAGGGACTGGAAAAACAGCTGCTTTTGGATTGCCTTTATTACAATTAATCGATGCAGAAAAGACGCATGTTCAAGCATTAATATTAGCACCTACAAGAGAATTAGGGCACCAAATTTATAATAATTTAATATCCTTTGCTTCAGAAAGACAGAAAACAACGATTGCATCAATATGCGGTGGTATTCCAATCAAACCTCAAATAGAACGTTTAAAAGAAACGATTCATATTGTTGTTGCAACTCCAGGACGTTTGGTAGATTTAGTAGAACGTGGTGCAATTGATATAAAAAACATAAACTATTTTATATTAGATGAAGCAGATGAAATGGTAAGTGCCTTAAAAGAAGAGGTAGATACCATTATCAAAGAAATCCCAAAAACTAGAAGAACCTTATTGTTTACGGCTACAATGCCAGGTACAATTAAACAATTAGTGCAAAACTATATGTCGAAACATGTTGTGCATGTTGAAGCTGATATGGGAACTATAGGGCATCAAGGAATAGACCATCAATATGTGGTTGTAGAACCGATAGAAAAACTAAATGTATTACTTCACTTCTTATCTTCTAAAGAAGGAGAACGTGGAATTATCTTTTGTAAAACCAAAGCTGCTGTTAATAAATTAGCAAAAAACTTAGCCATTAATAAGTTCTCTTCTGGAGCTTTACATGGTAGTTTAACCCAAGGGATTAGAGATCGTATTATGGGGCAATTTAGAGAAGGCCATATCGATATTTTAGTAGCAACTGATTTAGCTGCTCGTGGAATCGATGTAAAAGAAATATCTTACGTTGTAAATTATCATTTACCAGATAGATATGACACGTATGTACATAGAAGTGGGCGTACAGCAAGAGCAGGAGCAGAAGGGCTTTCTTTAAGTATTATACAAAAAGAAGAATTGGAAGAGATTCCTGAATTTGAAGAAGATTTAGGTTTGGTTTTTACTCCATATAAAAAGGCAGATGCACAAAGTATTGAAGAAAACAATGGTTTGTTATGGGCTAAAAAAATATTTAAAATTAAGCCAAATCGTGAAGTGTCTGAAGACTTTAAAGCACAGATAAAAACAATATTTCATCATTTAACAAAAGAGGAACTAGTAGATAAAATACTTGCAAATTACTTAGCACAAATTGCTACTGCAAATACAAAATCCGAAGTATCTAAAAAGAAGAAAAAGAAATAAGTATGGCAAATATTATAAAAACGCAACAGGATATTCTAGAAAAGTTACAGATAGAAGCTTTGAACCCTATGCAAATAGAGGCTGTTTCGGTAATTGAAAAAAATGCCAATACCATCTTATTGTCACCAACTGGAACAGGAAAAACCTTGGCTTTTTCTTTGCCTTTGTTAAAATCATTAGATCCTGAATGTAAAGAAGTACAAGCATTAATATTAGTGCCGTCTAGAGAATTGGCGATACAAATAGAACAAGTTATTCGCTCAATGGGTTCTGGGTATAAAGTTAACGCTGTTTATGGTGGTAGACCAATGTCTAAAGATAAGATAGAACTAAAACATATTCCTGCTATTTTAATAGGAACACCAGGTCGTATATCTGATCACTTTGCGAACGATCGTTTTTCTAAAAACAGCATAAAAACTTTAATTTTAGACGAGTTTGACAAGTCTTTAGAGGTCGGTTTTGAATATGAAATGCGTAACATAATTAATCAATTATCTACTGTAGATAAACGTATTTTAACCTCTGCTACTCAGGGAGTTGAAATACCTGATTTTGTGCGATTAGAAGAACCAAGAATTATCAATTACTTAAAAGGAAAAAGAACGTCTCAACTAGCTTTTAAAACAGTAGTTTCTCCTAATAAAAATAAAATGAGAACCTTGGTAGACCTAGCACAGCATATTGGGAATGAGCCAGGTATTGTTTTTTGTAATTTAAAAGATACCATTACACAATTAAGTGCTTTTTTAGACCAACATAAAGTAAGTCATGCCTGTTTTTCTGGAGGGATGGAACAAAAAGATAGAGAACGTGCTTTAATTAAATTTAGAAACGGAACCTGTCAATTATTAATTGCTACAGACTTAGCGGCTAGAGGAATTGATATCCCGGAAATGAAATTTATTATTCATTACGAATTGCCAAAACATGAGGAAGAATTTATTCATAGAAATGGACGAACTGCAAGAGTAAACGAAAAAGGAACAGCTTATATTTTAAAGTGGGAAAACGAACGTTTGCCAGATTTTATAAAGCCGAGTAAAGGTATAAATATATCTAAAAAAGCAGAACACGTGCCACAATACTGGGAAACTTTATTCATCTCTGGTGGTCGAAAAGATAAAATATCTAAAGGTGATATTGCAGGATTATTCTTTAAACAAGGAGGGATCTCTAAAGATCAATTAGGTGCAATTGAGTTGAAACCAGATTGCGCTTTTGTAGCAATTCCTCTAGCACTTGCTGATGATTTGGTAGAAAAACTAAATAATACGCGTTTAAAAAAGAAAAAAGTAAGAGTTACCGTATTATAATTTATATGAGTGAAAAAAACCAGCCTCTAGACGTTGTATCTTGTATCAAAACAATACAACAATTATTAGCAGATACGAATCAACTTTTTGATTTGCCAGAAGACCAGAGAGTTGCACTTTTTAAAGCGGCTGGTGAATTAACGAGACCGAATCGTGCTGAATTTGAGCGTAGAAGAAAAGATGCTAAAAAAGCAGCGAAACGTAAAATGATTGCGAAAGACACACACGCGAGAAAAACAACTGGTATTCGTTCTGCACGTGAAGCAGCTTTATTTGTTGCCCCAAAATTACTCGGAGCAGCTGCACTTGAAGAAGATACTTTGGAGTTAGAATCACCAAGAAACTGTTATGTGTGTAAAACAGTCTTTACCAAATTGCATCATTTCTACGATACAATGTGTACAAGTTGTGGCGATTTAAATTATACAAAACGTTTTCAAACTACTAATTTAAAAGATCAGGTAGCTGTAATTACAGGTTCTCGGTTAAAAATTGGATATCATATAACTTTAATGTTATTACGTTCTGGGGCAACCGTAGTTGCTACTACACGTTTTCCTGCAGATTCAGCCATCCGTTTTTCTAAAGAAGACGATTATAAAGATTGGAATACTCGTTTGCATATTCACGGACTCGATTTAAGGCATATCCCAAGTGTAGAGATTTTTTGTAATTATATAGAACAAAAATACGATCGATTAGATATCTTAATTAATAACGCAGCTCAGACTGTTAGAAGACCTTCAGGTTTTTATTTTCATTTGATGAAAAATGAAAAGTTACCGGTCGATCAACTTCCTAAATTGGCACAAACCTTATTAAAGGATCATAATAGCTGTTTAGACGAATTGGCAAACTTAAGTTTGTCTACTTCAAGAACGAGTAAAAATAATGTATTACCGGTTACTTGGCATGGTCCAGAACCAGGAATTGGTTTGCGTAATTCTGCAGAATTATCTCAAATACCATATAGTTTTGACAATTCTTTACAAACTTCTGAAGTATTTCCTGAAGGAGAATTAGATGCCGATTTACAACAAGTAGATTTAAGGAAAACCAATAGTTGGCGTTTAAAATTGGGTGAAATTGAAACGACAGAAATGGTAGAAGTACAGCTGGTAAATGCTGTAGCTCCTTTTGTATTGTGTAATCGCTTGTCTAATTTAATGAAGAAAGAAAACACAGGTAAAAAGCATATTATTAATGTTACTGCCATGGAAGGGAAGTTTCATCGATTTAAAAAAGTAGACAGACATCCACATACGAACATGGCAAAAGCAGCTTTAAATATGTTAACTCACACATCTGCATCCACTTTTGCTAAATCTGGTATCTACATGAATGCCGTAGATACAGGTTGGGTAACAGATGAAGATCCTGCTGAATTATCTAAAAAGAAGGTAGCTGTTCATGATTTTCAACCTCCGTTGGATATTGTCGATGGTGCAGCAAGGGTTATGGATCCGTTAATTGACGGAATTAACACAGGTAAACATTGGTGTGGTAAATTCTTGAAAGATTATTTCCCTATTGATTGGTAACCAATAATTACTCTAAACACCTTAATATCAGCTAGTTTTATTGAATTTTTTCAATAAACAGAAATACCTAATTTTAAGGTTTAAAGAAAAGAAGGCAATAAATATGTTGTATATCATAAAAATGTAGCCATCTTTGCAGCTAATTAGTAAAATAAATTTAATTACACTATTATGAGTAAAGGAACAGTAAAGTTTTTCAATGAATCTAAAGGATTTGGATTTATCACTGAAGAAGGAGTAGAGAAAGATCATTTTGTACACATTTCAGGTTTAATCGACGAAATCAATGAAGGTGACAATGTTGAATTTGACTTACAAGAAGGAAACAAAGGATTAAATGCAGTTAACGTAAAAGTTATCTAAAAAATATACTTCAAGTTTTACAAAAGCTCATCATTTATTTGATGAGCTTTTTTTTTGTTTATTATTTGAGAAAAAAGTTACTTCTAAATATCTTCGTTATTTTGTGTCTATTGGTATTAGAAGACTCTTAAGAAGTACATCTTTATTTGGCTTATATAAGCTATATTAGTCTAGTAACATGTATTCTAAAATAATCTAACAAGTATTCTTATCTAAAAAATGATAAATTTTTAAAATAAAATATCTTCTAAGCTTTTATAAATTAATAAAAAATCAAGCTTCTTATTTTTTTGATTCAATAAAACTTGAGTTACTAGGCAACTCAAAAATTTCTAAATTAAAATAAGGAACTGCAGCAATAATATGATCGAATATATCTGCCATAATATATTCGTAATTCTCCCAACGTTTATCACTACTAAAAGCATAAACTTCTAGTGGAATTCCTTGAGTCCCTGGTTCGAGCTGTCGTACCATAATCATCATTTTTTTATTCGTGCCAGAATGATTTTCAATATAGGTTTCAATATATTTTCTAAACACACCAATATTTGTCAAGTTTCGACCATTTAAAAGCAAGTCTTTATTGATATTATTATTTGTGTTATAGGCATCGATATCTAACTGTCGAGTTTCTAAATAAGCAGAAATTGATTGAATTTTTTTTAACGAATCCACTTCACTTTTAGATAAATAACAAATACTATCTAATTTAATGTTTAAGGCTCTTTTTATACGTCTTCCGTCGGAGTTTTCCATACCTCTCCAGTTCTTAAATGAATCGGAAATTAAAGCATAGGTAGGAATTGTTGTAATAGTTTTATCAAAGTTTTGAACTTTTACAGTAGATAGGTTTATCTCGGTTACATCTCCATCTGCACCGTATTTTTCGAAGGTTATCCAATCACCAATTCTTACCATATCATTTATAGAAACCTGAATACTAGCCACAAAACCTAGAATGGTGTCTTTAAAAACCAGAAGTATAATAGCAGAAGCAGCACCAATGGTGGTGATGAATTTAATAAACTCTATTCCGGTAATTATAGCAATAGCAGATAATATGCCAAATACCCAAGCAAATATCATAATCACCTGAATGTAACTATCTATAGGTTTGTCTTTTAAACTTGGTAACGTTTTGAGGTAATCTTTAAGGGTGTTTAATACGCTTCGGGCTATCCAAAGGATAAGGATAATTGCAAATACCTGTAATCCTTTTTCAATGATATTTTCAACAAATATAAAGTCAACAAATACTAACGGAATTAATTCTAAGACAAGAAACAACGGAATGATGTGGGCAATATTTCGAGGCGCTTTATTTTTTACAAGTAAATCATCAAAATTCGTTTTAGATTTAACAGAAAACCGTGTAAATAGTTCTACTATAATTTTTCTTATGATAAAATCAATCAAAAAGGCTACAATTAATAGCCCTATGAGTAAAACAATCATATTTAAATATTTAGCAGATGTAACAGACATTCCTGTCTTTACTAAATAATCGTATAAAAGGTGTTTAATATCCATAATGGTATAGTTTTTAAATAAAGTCTATCAATTGTAAAACTCAGACTTTTAATTGTTTGTCTATCATGTAATTATGATATTTTATCATTTTAAAATAGTGTTCCTGTTCTATTTAAACGTATGACGTTGCTCTTCCGTCGAAGAAGCACTTAGTAATTGATTAAATGTCTTTATAATATCAAAATCTTTGGTGATTTCTTCGGATACAGCAATTCCGGAAACTCCTGTTTTCAAAATGTTTGTAACATCTTTTGTTGTGATGTCTCCAAAACCAATAATTGGTGTTTCGGTTTTTAAGGCTTCTGTAATTGCAGTATAACCGTTTAAACCTAAAACACTCTGTGAATTATCCTTGGTTGTTAAAAGCCTAAAAGGACTTAGACTAATATAATCGACTTGTTTGCTTATTAATGTTTCGCAATCTTGCAAGGTATTTGCTGTTCCTCCAATGATCTGCCAAGTGTATAAATGTTTTCGAGCGGCGATAGGGCAAGCATCTGTTTTTCCTAAATGGACACCATCTGCTTTTACTTCTCTTGCTATTTTGAAATGGTCGTTTATAATTAATCTTGTTTGAAAATAAGAAGTAATTTCTCTAGCTTCTTTTGCTAATTTTAAATATTTTTTTTCTGAAATATTTTTTAAACGCAATTGTACTAATTCTGCACCCGCTGAACACGCTTTTTGAATGTTTTCTAAATGTTCTTTCGGAGAGATTCCTTGAGAGATGTAATGTAGTTTAGGTATCATTATGTCTTCGTTTTAGTAAGAAAGATAACTGTGATAATTAATTATAATGTTAAATAGCAACTGTTTTAGAATACTGCATAAAATTAGTTTCTAAGCGTTTTAACATAGGATTTGTTTTTTCTGAATAAACTACATATTGGCACTTATAAACACTTTGTGTAATAGCCATAAGATCTGTGTAAGCAGATTTGGAGACTAAAAAATCTGCATCGTCTATATTAAATATTTTTAACTGCGTTATATTTAGACCTTCTGATAAAAGCAATTTACAAACAGTTTTAGGTGTAGCAATAAGAATATCGACACCTTCAAAAATTTCTGAGGTTAACATTTCTATATGAAGTTTATCATCACATGCATAAACCCGTAAAGAAGTATGTCTGGTATATTTTATAAAAGCATCATATAAAGCTAATGCATTATCTCTATTTTCTACTAAAACCAATGCTCTTGGTGCAGAACCAACCTCCTCACATTTTAATTTTTGTAAGGTAGTAAGTATAATCGTGGTTGACTTTCCACTATCTTTTGGAGCGGTGCAATAAATATTAGCGCCACTTTTTATTACAGGAATACTAGCTTTCTGAAAAGGAGTAGGTGTACTTATTTCTAGAGACTCAAGCTTCTCTTTTATATCGGAATGTAATTTTTTAAAAGGCATAGGAATTAAAGAGATAATTATTTAGAATAATAAGGGCAAATATACAATTAAATTGACGTAATTGTTTTTTTCTAAGATGCCATTTACAGGAGATAATTGTAGCCGATTCTTTAACGAGACAAGCTCCAAGACTATTTTAAAATATGTGTTAATTGCTGAAAAATGCTATAATTTTATTTTAATTATTTGGTATTTATTAGCATTTACAGAATTAAATATCTTCTATTTTTTTAGGTTTTAATGAAATATTATTTCTAATAGAAATGTGGAGGAGTGGTTTATGAAACTTTAATTTATCTAATAATACTGTTCTTTTTAAGAAAAATTATTGATTTAAAATAACTAGTTTTGTATAGTAAAACTATAGATTATTAATTGTTGAAGTTAAATTCTCCAAGAGAAATTTATTTTTATTCCGTTTCCTTCTTTTGATTTTACAGAAATGATTCCATTGTTTTTAGATATTATTTTCTTTACAATTGCGAGACCAATACCGGTACTTTTAACATCATCATCATTATGATTTAATTGACTAAACATTTTAAAAATCTTAGTATGATATTTAGGCTCAATTCCTGGTCCATTATCACTCACTGAGAATAAATATTCATTTGACGCCTTACAAATTGAAATATTAATTATTGCTTTTTCCTTATCATTATATTTAATGGAATTACTAATCAGGTTTTGGAAAACATGATCTAATTCAATCTTATTTGTGTAAATTTCGAAATCCACCTCAGGAAGATTAATTGTGTTTTTATTTTGAGAATCAACTAAGGCGATAACTTTTCTTAATAGGTCATTTAAACTAAACAACTCTTTTCTTTTATTTCCTTTAGCTACTTTAGAATATTCTAAAAGACCATTAATTAATGCATCCATTTTGGAAACTACACCTTTCAATAATTTTAAATTGTGCTTAGTATTTTTATCCAAAGTTGTCTTAAGATCTTCTTGGATAAAAGAAACTAAAGCATCTACTGCCACGAGTGGAGACTTTAAATCATGAGAAACAATATGATTAAAATCATCTAATTCAGTGTTGTAATTTTCTAAAAGCTTTAAATTTTCTTCAAGTTTAAGATTAACCTTTAACAATTGATTTGACTTTATTGAAATTTCTTTTTTCTGCAGAATAGCTAATTCTTTTGACCGCTCGAGTTCTTTAAAAGACCTAGAAAACCGAGTCATTAGAAGCATTGAAAGAAGTAAAAAAACGATTATATAACCAAAATTCGCAAATATCATTATAAATCCATTTTCTCCTAAAAAGAAAAACACATGGATATAGAAAATAACAGATCCTAGTATCATACTTACCAACAACAAAAAAGATTCATGCCGTTTAGCTATAATGCCCTTAACAATGACAAAAGTTATGTAAATTAAATTAGTGACCACTAAAATTAAAAAAGGTAGAAGAAATTTTGTAAAATGTAGAGGGGATAGAAAAATTACGAGTAAAACAAGTAATAAGAAACTGAAAATAATAATTTTTGAATATGCTTTGTAAATAAAATTAGAGAAAATATTATTAAAAAAAAGACTTCCTGCTGCACCCGCTAGAAATAATGAGACATACTCAATCTTTGTCAATAACATTAGACTAACTGAGTTAAAAACTACCGTAAAAGGTGCATATCTATCGCTCAATGCCAAATAAGATAAAGAAATACAAAGAATGGCAAAATAGAGAATAGCTTTATCTTTATTCCAATACATCAGAAAGAAGAATAAAAAGAAAACTCCAATAAAACCTAAGCACCCAATAAAAATCATATCAGCCATTATTCGCTTTGATTTTAAATCATGAAGACGATAGCTAGAACCCAATATCAGTGGCTTATCAATTCCTCCTTTATTGTGATAAAAATTAGCTACATGAATGACAATTTCAAAATTAGTTTCATCGGTATTTAGAGGAATAATTTGAGAAAATCTTCTGTGTAGGGTCTTCTCTTTAATTTTACCGACACGACCCATTTCTGAAAAAAATTTACCATTTATCCATATTTTGGATGACGCGTATACTGCAGGTAAATATAATGAAACATGTGGGCGTTCTTTTGGAATAGAAATTGTTAATCTATATGTAGCATAACCAAAAGAAGGTAATTTATCGTTATTGGGTAAATTAAATTGTGTCCAATTATCAAGAGATACTAATGTAAATGGCTTAGTTGTATTAAAATTTCCTGGCTCTATTAATTCATTCCAATAAAATGCCCAACCACTATTGAGCGTTATTTCAGTGTCATTATTAATGAGTGTATTCTGAAGATCTATTTTAGTAACATTATTTTCTTGTTGTTCATGACCAAATGAATTGGGTATTGAAAAAAATAATATAACAAAAAAACATATAAACCTCAAAAATTGATTATTTAAGAGCCAATTATTCATCAGTAAAATTATTGTTTGGAATTGTACTTTTATATTACAAAGTACTAAAGTAGTTATAATATGTATGACTTTCCGAAAATCTAGTCGTATTATAAAATTATGATTGATTATAGTTCTTAATAACAAATTAAAAGCAAATTGATTGTAAGATTAATAATTAACGTAGACTATTTTTTTTCATAACATGACCAGTTTTATCTCATACATTTATAGCATCAGTAAACCACAAAATCTAAGCAATATTTAAATTCAATAAGTAGTTCTTAATTTAGTTATGTTATTTTAGCATTTGCTTAAATACGAGAATAATTATATATTTGAAATATGAAAAATAATATTTGCATAAGATTAAAAGCGGATGCTAAACAAATAATAAGTTGCAGGAAAATTGTTCAAGAAAAAGATAGCTCTTTTGATGAGCTATCATCTATTTTAAGTTTAACAGGGAATTCTGTTAGATTAAAATTACTGTACATACTTAATAAAGAGGTTCGTCTATGTGTTTGTGACTTAAGTGATATTTTAGAAATGAATGTTTCTGCTATTTCACAACACTTAAGGAAATTAAAGGATCGAAACCTTATATACTCAAAAAAGGAAGCTCAAACAATCTTTTATTCGATTGCAAAAGATAAACGATTATTATTAAAACCTTTTTTTAAAATACTAGATAACGGCAATGTTTTAAAAGAATTAGTATGAATAAAGAAAAAAAGTTAATAGGAACAACAATTATTACAGCAATAGCAGCATCATTATGTTGCATTTCGCCATTTTTAGCTTTAATAGTTGGAACAACTGGAATTGCTTCAACATTTTCTTGGATTGAGCCTTTTAGACCCTTTTTAATTGCACTTACAATTTTGGCACTATTGTTAGCTTGGTATCAAAAAATTAAACCACAAAAACAAGAAATTGACTGTGATTGTAAGGAAGAAAATCAAACGTTTTTAAACTCAAAGAAGTTTTTATTATATGTTACTTTATTCGCGGGACTAATGCTTGCATTTCCATATTATTCTCAAATATTTTATTCTAAAACAAGTCAGGATAAAATTCATGTAAAAGAATCAAACATTAGCGAAATTGAATATAATATCAAAGGAATGACTTGTATCGGATGCGAGGCACACATCGAAAATGAAGTAAACAAACTTGATGGCATAATTGTAGTCAAAGCAAATCACGAAAAAGGGAATACAATTATTAAGTATGATAAAACAAAGATTGCTAACAACGATATTGAAAATGCAGTTAAAAAAACTGGTTATAAAATTATTGATTAATGGAGGTACAATTAAAATCAAAAATTACGTGTCCAAAATGCGGACATAAGAAGCAAGAAGAAATGCCAACAACAGCCTGTCAATTCTTTTATGAGTGTAAAAATTGCAAAGAGATATTAAAACCGAAACAAGGTGATTGTTGTGTGTTTTGTTCTTATGGAACCGTTGCTTGTCCGCCAATTCAACAGAAAAAAAGTTGCTGCTAAATTATGTTGTAAAATAGATTTAGATGTTAAATTCACCTTCAGAAAATTGCCTTTAAATTAATAAGGAAAGATTTATTTAGTGATTAAGTAAAACTAAATTTTCTCTTTTTAAAAAATAATTCAAAAGTTTCTCTATAATATTAACAGAACTAGGTTTTATGTAAACTAAGATAGAAGCCTAGTGAAATGTGTAAACTTAAACAATTTTAAATGATTTATTTTCATTTGAGAATAGGCATGAAACACAAATAACCCATTCTATTATTTATTAATTTCAATCTATATTTGTATTCAAACTTAGAAAATATGAGCATCTTATTAATCTTTGAGAACAAAAATGTAAATCCATGGGAAGAAGCACTAAGAGCAAAATTATCAGAGACAGTAATTGAAGTATATCCAAATGTAAAAAATAAGGAGGCTGTAGAATTTGTAATCTGCTGGAAACCAAAAAAAAATATATTTGATGAATATCCAAATATAAAAATCGTGCAATCTGTAGGAGCTTCTATTGAACATATTACAAATACTCAGACTCTTAAAGAGGATTGTATAATTACACGCATCGTGGATAAAAAATTATCAACTGATATGTGGGAGTTTTTAATTACAATTGTTTTATCTGAGCTAAAAAATTCGAGAACTTACTTAAGACAAAAAGAAGAGAAAGCTTGGAAACAACATGACTATAAAGCAATTGAAAATACAAACATTTCTATTTTAGGTATGGGAAGTATTGGTGGTTATGTAGCTGAAAAATTTGCTCAAATTGGTTTTAATGTTAAAGGTTGGAGTACTTCTAGAAAACAAATTTCAAATGTTAAAAGTTATATTGGAGAAAATGAATTCGATACTTTTTTAGAAAATTCTGATTTTTTAATTAATCTATTACCTTTAACTTCTAAAACAAAAGGGATTTTAAATAGGAACACTTTTCAAAAGTTACCCAAAGAGTCTTTTCTTATTAATGTTGGTCGAGGAGAACACCTAATCGAGGAAGATTTAATTAATGCACTTAATGCTTCTTTGCTTTCTGGTGCCTTATTAGATGTTTTTGTAAAGGAACCTCTACCAAAAGAACATTTGTTTTGGAAGCATTCAAAGATTCAAATAACACCACATGTGGCAAGTTTGACAAATGTTGACACAGCTATTGAGCAAATCATAGAAAATTATAGACGTTTTTTAAAGAAAGAAAAAGTATTAAATCGTATCTCATTAAAAAAAGGATATTAAAATTATTAAACCAAAAATATGGCAACGATTATTAATCTTAAAGAAATTAAAGCAATTATTAAAAATGTAGATGTTATTGCAGCTATAGAAGAAGGATTTATAGAATATAGTAATGGAAATACTGTAGTACCTCCTGTTGGTGAATTATTATTTGAAAAACCTAAAGGTGATGCACATATAAAATATGGCTATATTAAAAATGACGATTATTATGTTATTAAAATTGCCTCTGGATTTTATGAAAATGTAAAATTAGGCATCCCATCAAGCCAAGGATTAATGTTGCTATTTGATCAAAAAACAGGTGTTCCTAAAGCAGTTTTGTTAGATGAAGGATATTTAACAGATATTCGTACAGCAGCAGCAGGTGCTTTAGCTGCAAAGTATTTTGCTCCAAAAAACATCAAAGCAATCGGTATTGTAGGAACTGGAGTGCAAGCTAAATTACAATTGCAATATCTTCAAGAGCATACTCCTTGCTCTACCGTTTGGGTTTGGGGAAGAAATCATAAAAACATTGAAACTTTCGTAAAATATTTTGAAGCAGATTTTAATGTTCATATTGCTAAAACAACTTCAGAGCTAGCTAAACAATGTAATTTAATTGTAACTACAACACCATCAGAATTAGCTTTATTAAAAGCTGATGACATTCAAAAAGGGACACATATAACAGCAGTTGGTTCAGATACTGAGCAGAAGCAAGAACTAGAAAGTAAAATCCTTAAAAAGGCAGATATTGTCATTGCAGATAGTATTCCACAGAGTAAAAATAGAGGTGAAATCTACAGAGCAGTAACTGATGGTGAAATCTCTGGAAAAAAAATTATTGAGTTGGGTACTGCAATTCAGAATCAAAAATTACAAAGAATAAAAGAGGATCAAATTACGATTGTTGATTTAACAGGTGTGGCTGTTCAAGATATTATGATCACAAAAGCGGTTTATAAGGGGTACTTAAAAAAATAAATATGATGCTTCAATTTGTCAGTAATAAAGGAGGAGGGAAGTCTGTAGATTTTGAAACAGCCATTTTAGACGGTTTTGCGGTAGATGGTGGTTTATATGTTCCAGAGACATTGCCAGAAATCTCGATAGATCAGTTAAAAAAATGGAAAGGATTAAGTTATGTGGAATTGGCTTTTGAAATACTTTCCTTGTTTATTGATCGGACAATTATTTCTTCAGAAGACTTAAAAAAAATACTTCATACAGCGTATACACCTTTTGAAAAGGAAGAGATTTTACCATTACATAAATTAAAATCTAGAAAAGAGACTTATATTATGGAGCTTTTTCACGGGCCAACCCTTTCTTTTAAAGATGTAGGACTTGCTTTTTTGGTTAATTTGGTTAACTTTTTTTTAGAGCGAAAAAAAGAACACCTTACTCTTGTTGTCGCTACAACAGGAGATACTGGTCCAGCAACTGCATATTTTTCAGCAGGAAAATCTAATTTAGATGCTTGGGTATTATACCCTAAAGGACTTATTACAGAAGAGCAAGAGCGTCAAATGACAACCTTGCAAGATGCTAATATCCACCCTGTTGGTGTGTCAAATTGTCCTGATGGGAGTGACGACTTAGATCTTGTAATTAGTGAATTATATGAGAACAAAAGATTTAAAGAAAAATTAAACTTATCGAGCGTAAACTCTATTAATTGGGGTCGAGTAATGATGCAGACAGTACATTATTTTTATGGTTATCTTCAAGTTGCTGACACCGTTGGGGAGAAAGTAAATATGTCGGTTCCTTCGGGTGGATTTGGTAATTTATGTGCGGGAGGATTAGCTCGTAAAATGGGATTACCTATAAAATATTTGGTGGCTGCCAATAATGATAATGGATGTTTGCATCGTATATTTTCTGAAGGACGCTTTACCAAAGAAGATATTATTGAAACACCTTCATCTGCAATTGATATTTTAATCCCCTTTAATTTTTGGAGATATCTTTACTTTTGTATAAACAAAGATTCAAAACGCATCAAAAAATGGATAGATTTATTTAAAGCTAAAGGAAGTGTGACATTTGATAAAGAAACTTTTGAAGCTTATAAAAAGGGATTCCTCTCAAATACAACATCAGACAAGGACACATTAGGTCTAATACATGAAATCTATACTACCGAAAAATATCTACTGGATCCTCACGGAGCTGTATCGTTGAAAGCTGCAGATGTTTTAAGAGAAAAGTTAGGTTCTGAAAAATTAATTTGTTTAGCAACTGCACATCCATCAAAATTCCCAGAAGTAATAAAAAAAGCATTGCATACAAATGTAATTCCAAAAGAGGCAAAACATTATCGTATAGAAGAAGCGAAACATCTATGCGAAAAAGTTTATTTATGTGATCATTCGTATTTAGAAGAAGCACTTATACATGCTATGGAAACTAACTGGGATTTAACAAAAGAAAAATAATATGGCACAATACACTGTTTTAAGTGATAGAGATCTAAAGGATATTTTAAAAATGTATGGCATTGAAAGGATACAATCTCATAAAATATTAAGTGGAGGCTCTGAAAATACCAACTATTTAGTAGAAACACTCTCTACATCTTTTGTATTAACAATATGCGAACAAAAATCTGCGGAAGAAGCAGAAAATTTAGCATTATTACTAAACGATCTTAAACATCATAATTTTAGTACTTCAAAATTAGTAGAAACCTTGAAAGGGGATTATACATCACAATGGAATGATAAACCAGTTATCTTAAAAGAGTTTATTGAAGGTACTATTATTCAAGATTTTTCTGAGGATTTACTTTTATATTTAGGAAAAGAATTGGCAAAATTACATCAAGTAAAAGTACCTGATTATGTTCCAAAAACTTTAAATTATGGAAGTATAGATCGTTTTGATGAAGTGCAAGTATATGCACCAAATTCTTCTTTCTATAAATGGTTAAAAAATACACAATGTTATATTGAAGATCATATAAGTCCTGATTTGCCAAAATCATTAATACACAGTGATATTTTTTATAGTAATGTTATTGTTAGTGAGGATAGAAAAGTAGCCACTATAATGGATTTTGAAGAAGCTTGTTACTATTACCGAGTGTTTGATATAGGTATGATGATTGTTGGCACCTGCAGTGAAGGAGAAATAATTAATAAGAAAAAAATTAAGAGCTTACTTGAAGGGTATCAACAAGAAAATAAATTACTAGACATAGAAATTAAATCTTTAAAAGCATTTACTGTTTATGCTGCAACAACTACAGCTTTTTGGAGGCATCAAAATTTTAATTACATTAATGTAGACGCAACATTAAAAAATCATTATTTAGAAATGAAAAATTTGGCAGATACGATTAAGAATCTGCCTAGCTTTTATAAATAAGTTTATCCATTGAATGAACCTATTTATAAAAGGTGCTGTAATGTTATCTGTTTTGTCAGATAAAAATTAAGAAACATTTTTTACTTAATTTTTGAAAATTTTAGTTGAAATGCTACCACCATTTATGAGCTTTAAATTTAAAAAATACATTCCCTTATTTAATTTACTAATATTAATTTCTCCTGATTTAAAATTGACTTTGAATGTTCTAATTTGCTGTCCAAGAAGATTGAAAATTACAATTTTTTGTATTGTTTGTTCTGAGTTTATAAATAATTTTTCTTTTGTTGGATTTGGATATACGGTAAAATTAACATCACTGTTATCATAACCATTAGCGCTAAGAACTTCACTAGAAGTTGCTACCCAGTTGATCGCTAAAGAATTATCTAAATTAACATCTATAAGTTCTAAATAAAAGCCATCACCATCAGCAGATTCTGGCCAAGGTTCTTTATCCGAATACTCCACTTGATCAATTAGGTTTCCAAAAGCATCAGACAATACTAGATTTTGACTTTTATTAGATAAATCTCTTGTAAACGTATCAAAAGGTATTATTCCGTATTTGTTCTGAAAAGTTGTTGCATCCCCAACCAAATATAAAGATTCTCCTGCTGCAATAGTTGCATTTTGAGGAAATTGATATGATACACCGAGTTTAACTAAATATACCCCTGTAAGCGCTACAATCGTACTTCCTGTATTCTTAATTTCGATAAACTCTAAGTCATCACTTTCTGGAAACTCTACTGTTTCCTGTGGATTGTAATGAATTTTAGTAATAACCAAAGATGGTGTTTGTACATTATCACAATTAGAAAACGCACCAAGGTCGTTTCGCATCCATGTAATTCTTTCCTGTAACCAAATTTTTATATTGGCTATTTCTCCAGCGAAATCATCTATTGTATCCCATTTTTCATTTTCTCGCACTACAGCTTCTGAAATTAATGCAGTAGTGCTATCAATTAAACTAGATATGTACTCGTAATTTAATGGTTCTCCAGTATTTGTAACTTCATTAAATCGTTTAGACAAATAACATTTAAATTTAGGGTCGTTAAAAAGGTCACCCCAAAAATAAGCACCTGTATTGCTAAAGTTAAATTGCCATACATCTGTAAAACTCCGGTCATAATTAACACCAAAAAAATCAAATAAGTCATTACCATAGGTTAAATTATAATCCCAAACAGGACCTGCTCTTAACTTTCCACCTTTATCTTTATGATAATACGTACTAAGAGCGTACGCATCAACATTTGAAGCAATTTCTGCAACCAAAATATAATCTAAAAATGAGGGTACATCAATAATAGATGGATAACCGCTTATAATATTTGGATTAGTAGCATTATCATCTAAATCTCTAAAAACTGATTCTATATATGAAGATTGTTGTGAAGTAATATCATCTGAGTTTGGTTTTTCGTGAATATACCCGGCGCCGTTATTGTTCCAAGCCTCTGGTGGATTATCACCACCAGTTCTATCTGTCTGTATAATATATCCACCTGTTATTTCTGGAAGTGAATTTTCATCATCAGATATTTTTGCAATATCTACTCGGTCTCCATCACGTTTTATTTTTTCTGAAAGTGCATATAAACCAATATATTCACCATTAAGTACAACCTCGCAATATTTTAGATTGGTAGCATATTGCCCCATCTGTCTTGCCATTTCATAACTGATATAGTCTCGCATCATACTATCATCAAAAGCAAAAGAATTTAATAGCCAGTCATTTTCCTTTGGCATTCCTAATAATTTTACGTTTTCATCTTCTATACCATCATCTTCTAAAGTATCAATGCCATATGGTTTTTTAGGCAATGCCTGAGATGAAGAACCTCTAGTTTCGATACCTATAGTTCCTGAATAATCTAAAAACTCATCAGTGTTGGCATCAGTTAGAAAATTTCTTGCACCATCAGGCCTTTGAATTATTTTCATAGTACCAAGTATTTTTGGTTCATTAGGAATTTCTTCACCATTTTCTGTATTGATAATAACAATAGGTAAGTTGCTGTCTGTAAATGTATTATTACTTGTGTTCAGAATATAGGTTTCAGCATATACAGGAGATGGTATATAATTTTCTAAAAATATTTGTACCCTAACAGTCGTATTCCCATTAATTTGAATAGGATTAGTATATATAGGAGAGTTTTCTGTGGGATTATTTTCACCAATTGTATATCGTATTACTTCCTCTGAAGTATTTCCGGATAAAACTAAACTTATAGGTGCATCAAAAAGACCTCCTTGCTGAGAAAAAACAACTTCACTCTGAATACTTCCTAAATATTCTTGGCTAGTATTCTCATAACCTGGGGTAGTCTCAATATAACTTACAATCTCTCCGGAAGTAGTAGATACCCCAATAGATGTATTGGTAGGTAGATTCTCTGCAATTATTTGATGAACAATAGTACCAGAAGTATTCGTTAAACTTACTGTTTCTGAACTTGACGATATTTTAAAATTTGTATGAAGATTATTAGTTAACCCCAAAATAGCAGGTGGCTCAATACCAGAATTATTTGGAGTTGAAAAATCTGCTGATAAAAAAGGTATTATAGTAAAATCAGAAGAACCTGCACTGATATTGTGTGCTTGAATGGTTAATAAATTTACACCCTCATTTAAAATTGAATTGAAGTTTGTTATGATAAATCTTTCTGGATTTCCTCCAGAATACATTTGAGCCTCGTGATCTGTGGGAGTCCCTGAATTATAAGCTGGTGGTGTGCCATTAATATTTTCTCTTGCAACTTCATTCCCATTTATGTACGCAACAAAGGCATCATCATAATCCATATCTAAAATTAACGAAGAAACAGAAGCGAGGTTGGTAATTGTAAATGTTTTTCTAAGGTATATTGATTGTGTACCATTTGGAATAATAGTAGCGTCATCATCATCATCATAACCAAAACCGGAGGAACCTGAAGACCAACTTGAATCATCAAAATTTAATGAGTTCCAGTTAGAATTGGGCTCGGAAGTAGGAATTAAATATTTAAAAACATCTCCTTGATTAACGAGTGTTCTAGTATAGCTCATTGTAACCCGATCTTTAGACGAAGCCCATAAAAGCATGTATTGATTTGGGGTTAATGTAATATTTGGAAATGTCCATTTTGTAAGATCATCTACATCATCAGATAAAGACCAACCATTAATTGAAACATCTTGGGTTCCATAATTATGAATTTCTAGCCAGTCTGGAGTATCTCCATCTTCATCTAGATAAACAGAATTAGAGGAAACTACTTCATTTATTCTTACTGTTTGTGCTGTTAAATTATAGATACCAAATATGAAAAACACGAATAAATACCCTATCGTAACGTTATTTAATCTATCTTTTTTATGCATTTATCTCTTGTTTAGTATATATGTATTTCAGTATAGTTAAGCCTTTATGAAAAAGATTTAAGCACACAAAGTTAACTTATTAAAATTCTTTTAGCTAGTAATTTCACAATACATAAACCATACTATGCATATTATAATATGATTTTTAGGTGAATTATAGTCACATTTGTTACTACGAGAAGTTTCTTGAAAATCGTTAATTTGGAAAATCATGAACCAATACACATGATATTCAATTTAAGTGAAATACTAGATATAACTTTTTAATCACTCTAATACAATGGTTTCTTATGAAAACCAATCTTCATTTATTTTTCTTTTCTAATACTTTCGTTAAAAATTTAATGGATTTTGTTTTTTACTAAAGGAAGATAGGAGAGTAGCGAAAAGTGTTTGGAATGGCTATTGATAAAATATGTGGATTATATTTCTACACTTTTTATTAATATTAGATTTTTATTATTTACTAACATCTAAATTAAAATGCTTAAAGCAAGGTTTCTGAAGTATCAAAAACTCTTTTTACTTCCTCTAATTTGATAGGTTTTGTGACGTAATCAGTAATTTCACTTATTTTTCTTGCTCTTTCGATATTGATAGGATTAACTGAAGAACTTAACATAAAGATGACTATTTTTTTATTAAGTTCAGTTTTTATGCTTGCATATTCTTCTATAAATTGCCATCCATCCATGATTGGCATATTAACATCAAGAAAAATAATATCTGGAATCTTTTCATTAGTCAATTTATTATCTGTAAGATATTGAATAGCTTTTTCTCCATCCGAAAAAGTAATAATATTTTCTGCTAGTTTATTCTTTTTAATAATCCTGATTAACATGAATTGATAAATTTTATTATCATCTATTATACAGATAAAAGGTTGTTTTCTTATCATGACAAATTTTTCTTTAAAATTATTTTAAAAGTAGTTCCTTTATCTACCTCACTTTCTACAGTTATAGAACCACCTATTGTTTCTATTTGGGTTTTAGTCATAAAAAGCCCAACTCCCTTAGAATCTGGATGCCTATGGAATGTGTTATTTAATCCGAAAAGTTTATGGCCATGTTTTTTTAAATCTATTCCTAATCCATTATCTTTAACAATAAGAACTATTTCATTGTTATTAATTTTCGTACAGAAATGAATCTTAGCAATACGATCAGGTGAACGATACCTAATGGAATTAGAAAGGAGATTTAGCATGATACTTTCCATATAGAGTTTTGGATATTCGATGTCAGGAATTTCAGAAAAATTTGAGGTCACAACCGCTTTTGAACCTAATATTTGAGCATCTAAAATGACTAGCGTTTTATCAAAAACGGATTCAAAAAGAATAGAGTCATGTGTAATGTCCTTATTCCCTTGTATTTTCACCGATTCGATTAATTCATTCAATGTTTCGTTAAGGTGCCCTATAACCGTTTCTACTTTAGAGAATAGCATGGCCTTATCTTCTAAATCTGTACTTTCTTTATAGAAATCCCTCAATATTAATAAATTACTAACAGGCGCTCTTAAATTATGAGATGCAATATGCGCAAAACTTGAAAGCTGTCTATTCTTATTTTCTAAATGCTGGTTGAATTCCTCTAATTGTAATTTTTGTTTTAAAATTAATTCGGCATTACACAGTAATTTATTATTTACATCTATCAATTCATTAGAAAGGTCATTCGCCTTTCTTTTGGCTATTAAAAGTTCCTGTTCGTATTTTTTTCTTTGAGAAATATTGAACACGGCAGACTGCGTAAATAAGTGGACTCCTTCTTTATCTTTCACTTCTACTGAGTTCACAAGAACAGGGAGTTTCGTTCCATCTTTTTTTATGAAATTAAAATTTACTTCTTCTATCGTTCCATTTAACTTTAAGGCCAAAGAATAAACATTTTCAAAATATATTTGCTCTCCCAAAGAGAGAAAATCTACAAACTTTTTTTTTCCTATTAATTCTTTTCGCGCATAACCTGTGTGCTCTATAAATTTATTATTAGAATCAATGATCGTACCATTTGGCAACGAACAAAAATAACCGCTAGGCAAGCTATTATAAAGTTCTTTATAATCTATTTTGTAATTTATCAACTGTTTTAGTTTTATTAGCTACATTAAATACTGTTTCATAGCCTCAACAGTTTTTCTAGGTTCACTAAGATGAGGACAATGCCCTGATGTCTCTAAGACTATAAGTTTACTATTAGCTATATTCTCATGCACAAACTGTCCTACCTTAACAGACGCAATCACGTCCATTTTACATTGTATTATAAGCGTATCAGTAGTAAGTTTACGAAGATCACTTCTATTATCCCCTAGAAAAGTAACTTTTGCAAAATGCTTGGCTATTTTAGGATTATTTTGGCAAAAACTATCTTCTAACTCTGTTGCTAATTCTGGTCTGTCAGCATTGCCCATAATTATAGGTGCCATCGCACTAGACCAGCCTAAATAATTAGAATCTAAAGTTTCCATAAGCTCATCAATATCATTTTGAGAAAACCCACCAAAATAATTGTCATCGTTAATATATCGCGGGGATGGACCAATCATAATTAATTTTTTAAACAAAGAAGGTCTCTTAATAGCAGCAAGTGCGACAATGATAGCACTCACAGAATGTCCAACAATACAGACATCCTTTAAGTTTAAAGCATCACAAATTTCGATGACATCAGAGG
>LAQA01000011.1:0-555 GCA_000981625.1 Flavobacteriaceae bacterium ASP10-09a | reverse complement strand
CGGGAGTAATAAATCTCCACATATTTTGATCACATCCATATCCATGAACCAAGAACATAGATTTACTGCCAGTGCCATGAATTGTTATATTATTCCTTTCTATTAGTTTTTTTAACATAAAAATGTTTTTAGTAGGGTTAAAATTTATTTTTATCTGTTAATTTTTTTATTACTTCTTTTCTATTATTGACAAAAAATAAAAGGATTCTTTTTATTTGAATTATTCGAACGAATTTATCTTGCAATCAGCAAAACCCTAAAATCTTTTGCCATACTTGACAATTAGTTCTTTGTTCTTGCTAAATCTACTATATTTAAATTTAACATATTATGAATTTGGATGAAAAAACTTAAAATATATGTGAAACGCAAAAAAACATAGATTAAAAGATAGTATTCACAGTTTTTAAGAAATTAGTGTGTTTCAGTATTGTAAAATGCTTTTTTAAAAATTCTGTTGTTTTGCATATTCTTGGTGGTTGCCACAAAAAAAAATGACCTAGAAACGAAGTTTTCAAGCGTATAGAACTTACTATTTTTAAGCTTTATCCTTTT
>LAQA01000010.1:811-21037 GCA_000981625.1 Flavobacteriaceae bacterium ASP10-09a | reverse complement strand
CTGCTCCAATAACCAAAATATTTTTATACATTCCTGTTTTTATAAATTGGTCTGCTACTGACATTGCATAAATAAAACCAGAACATTGGTTACGAACGTCTAATGCACCTATTGTTGGCATATCTAGCATGTCTTGCACTTGAACGCCTCCTCCTGGAAAATACATATCAGGACTTAAAGTTGCAAACACAATAAAATCAATTTCGTCTTTAGTTAAACCAGCTCTCTCAATAGCAATCTTAGAAGCTTTTGCACCCATAACAGCTGTTGTATCTTCAGTTTTTGGGTCAATCCATCTACGTTCTTTTATCCCAGTTCTCTCTTGAATCCATTCATCTGAAGTTTCCATAAATTCCTTTAAATCATTGTTAGTAACAACATTTTCAGGAACATAATAGCCAAGACCTGTAATTTTTGAATTATACATAATATTCTTTGTAATTTTTTATACTATTCATAAAATTGAACTATCAAAAATACTAATAAATTTATATCTTTACAATAACAATATTAACAAACTCGTAACTTTATCTACCTATGAACAGAAAAGATTTTTTATCACTCTCGACTAAAGCTGCCGTTTTCTTGGGTTTGTCTACTGCTATTTCTTGTAAAGAAGAAACCTTAGAAAAAACCAATAATCTACTTCATAAAACTGCAAAAGGAACTGCATTTGGTTTAACAGCTCCTAAAATAGAAAATGTTAGAGTCGGTATTATTGGTGCTGGAAATAGAGGGCAAACACTAATTCAGATGTTTGATTGGCTAGTGAAAAACAACAATGCTAATATTGTTGCTATTTCTGATTTAAAGAAAGAAAAAACGGATAAATTAAATGCACATCTTCAAAAGACACATAACACAACTGCGGATGCGTATTTTGGTAATCCTGATGAATGGAAAAAAATCGCAGATAGAGATGACATTGATTTATTAATTATTGCGACTCCTTGGGAAATGCACACAGAAATGTGTTTGTATGGAATGGAGAAAGGAAAACATGTAGCTTCAGAAGTACCTATTGGATATACTTTAGATGATTGTTGGAAATTGGTTGAAACTGCAGAAAGAACCCAGAAACATTGCATGATGATGGAAAATTGCTGTTTTAACAATGAAGAATTATGGGTTTTAAATATGATAAATCAAGGTGTTTTTGGTGATTTAACGCATGCCGAAGGAGCTTATATTCACGATTTAAGAAAACATTTATTAGATGAAACGTATTATGAAGATCAATGGCGTATAAAACATCATTTAAAAAAAGATGGAAACTTCTATACAACTCATGGTTTAGGGCCAATTAGTCAGTATATGGATATTGGCAGAGGAGATACTTTTGATCATGTAGTTTCTATGAGTTCACGTGAAAAAGGATTGAGTGATGCTGCAAAACGTGCGGGAATCGATAAGTTCTCTAACGTAAAATGTGGAGATATGAATACGACCATGATTAAAACCAAACTAGGTAAAACAATTATGTTACAGTTTGATGTGCATTCTGGTAGGCCTTATGACAGGTTAAATACAGTTATTGGCACAAAAGCTGTGCACGAAGGGTATCCTTCTAAATTATATATTAATGAAGATGAATTAGCCTGGTGGGGACATAAATGGCTCGAAAAAGAAAAATATACTGAATACCGAGAAAAATACAATCATCCTCTTTGGAGCAAATTAAAAACACAAATCTCTGATAACTCTGTGGGGCATGGAGGAATGGATTTTGTAATGATTTTCAGGCTAATTAAATGTCTAAATAAAGGTTTACCTTTAGATATAAACGTTTACGACAGTGTTTTATGGAGTGCAATTACACCCCTTTCTGAACTTTCTGTAGCACAAAATAGTACTTCTATTAAAGTGCCAGATTTTACTGGCGGAACTTGGAAAAATAAAAATAAAACAGAAATGTTAAGAGATATTTAATTCATTATTAGGTGTTTTATTCACCTTAAAATCAGAAATCTCAGTAATAGGTTAAGGTAGTTTTACACTAAAGTTTGCGAAAATCAAAAAACCATCTTTATCTATTGCATCTGATTTAATATATTTCCTTGTGAGAAAACTTCCTAAAATATTTGCTATTTTTATTACACAGCATACTTTTTTCTATTTCTTCTTTTCTTTCTTCTAAAAAAGAAAAGAAGAATAAAACCAATTCCTATGCCAAAAAGCAAAGCCTTTTTAATTATTTCTACTTTAAACTTACGTCTTAGTTCTTGCATTAAATCGTAATCTTCTGCCATTTCAAGAACATTATTATTAGAGGTATATGTCTCATATTCTTTTAATAAGTCCTTAAATATTTCAGGTGAAGTTTTAGAAAGATCTGTCGTTTCTCCTGGATCAGTTTTTAAATTGTACAACCGCCATTTAAAATCACCATAAGGTGGTCCATTTCTTGTAATTTTCATACCTCCTCTAAATAAAGCAGCATGTCCAGCAGCTTCAATACCTATTACTTCATTTTCTTCATACACATAATCTGATTGATTCTGCATATATGGCTGGAGTGATTTACCAGTGTATGGTTTTGATAAAGACGGAGCATATTTTACATTTGCGATATCTAAAATTGTTGGAGTAACATCGATTACAAAAGAAATAGCATCTTTCTTTTGCCCTTTAGGTATGCTTTTACCAGAAATAATTAAAGGAACTCTTAAACCACCTTCACCAGCATAAAACTTAAAAAAAGAGTTTGGTGAAGCTGCTGCACTTGCAAATTCTGGTCCAATATAGTTCCAAGATTTTTTTTCTCCTAAAGTCTCGTAATCCCTATTATAACCAACAAATTTTAACCATAAATCCATGCCAGCAACAAGAGTAGGATCACTCGCTTCGGGCCCATTATCTGAAGTAATTATAAAAACAGTGTTCTCTAACTTGCCCTTTTCACTTAAAAAAGTCATATACCTACCAATATGAAAATCCATAGCTTCTAACATTGCTGCATTTACAGCCATTGCTTTTGCTTTTAACTTTTTATTTTCTTTGGATAAATCTTTCCACTTACTTAAATTAGGTAGTAGATCGCCTAATTTAGCATTCTTCGGAATTAACGCGAGTTTTTTTGCTTTTTTAAAACGACGTTGACGTAAAACACCCCAACCTTCATCATAAACTCCCTCATATTTTTGAATATATTTTTTTGGGGCTTGAACTGGTATATGTATTGCTTGAAACGCTAAATAGGCGAAAAATGGAGATTTTTTGTTTGGTTCTTCTTCCATAAATTGCATCATTTCATCAACTAAGTTTCTAGATGAATAAAAATCTTCTGGAAGGTCTATCGCTTTACCATCCTTAAACCATTTTGGTTTAGACTGCATTGGCAAATAAGCCTTGTGCTCATAATTATCTGCTCCTGAAGCGTTTAAAATATAACTTCTATTAAAACCTCTTTTTGAAGGCAATGTTTTATCTGTATGACCTAAATGCCATTTCCCCGTAATGTAAGTGCTATATCCATTTTCTTTTAACTGTTTAGCCACCGTTTTAATGCTATCATTTAAGATACCCTCGTAACCAGGTTCATCAACTTGATTTGGTGGTAAAAATAATGGTAAGTTAGGAACGCCTGTTAAATGACTGTCGTAGCCGGTTAGTAACATTGCCCTTGAAGGAGCACAAGAAGGCGATGTGTGATAATTGGTAAACATAGTTCCTTGATGTGCTAGTTTATCAATATTTGGTGTACTTGCCTCACCTCCATAAGCACCAAAATCCATCAAAGCAGCATCGTCTACTAAAATGAGTACAATGTTTGGTTTTAAATCCGATTTTTGTGAATACGTTACATTTCCCTGTAATCCTAAAAATAGAAATAAAAAAATATTTTTTTGATTTATTTTCATAAAATACAAATACATTAACTCCTATAAACAACTGAATTACAGTGCATTCCTGCTCCAACTGAAGCAAACACATAGGTTTGATTCTTTTCTAATTTAAACCCTTCCATTTTATTTTTATTGACTAAATCGAACAATGTAGGGATGGTCGCTACAGAAGTATTCCCTAAAAACTCAATACTCATTGGGATCTTAGTTGCATAATTCTCATTATCAATATCATACAACTTCATTAAGTTACTCGCAATTACCCTTAACATTTTCCCATTGGCTTGATGAAAGAAAAAATAATCAACATCTTTTGGATTAATACTTACTTTATCCATGGCTTTTTTAATTACCTCTGGCAACCAAGTTGTCGCATATTTATATACCTTTTTACCATTCATCTTAAAATAACAATCTCCAGGAATCTCTTTATTCAATGAACTTCCCATTGTAATATTATGTAAATCATTTTCTGTATGAGAAAATGAAGCATGTGCTAAAATTCCAGTATTTCTTGAATCAGATGCAGAAATAATTGTAGCTCCACAACCATCTGCCATCAACAAAGAATCTAAATCATGTGGATCTAATAGTCTAGATGCTACCTCTAAACCAGCCACCAAGACATGTTTTGCTTCTCCGGTAGCAATTAATCGGTTTGCTTGAATTACTCCCTGTAACCAACCGGGACATCCAAATAAAATATCATACGCAATACATTGATGATTTATAATGTCTAATTCATTTTTTAAAATAGCACCTAAGTTTGGTACCGTGTGAAAAACTCCATCCTTATTTGGGAGCATATTTCCAGAATTGTGCGCAACTATAATCGCATCTAATTCATTTTTATCAATACCCGAATTTTCTAGCGCCTTTTTACTAGCATCAAAAAGAATATTAACAGATTGTTCTTCTTTACCTATAAAACGTCTCTCTTTAATGCCAGAGATTTCTTCTAACTTCTTGATAACTTCTATTCCGGGTTTTGGGTTTTGTATACCGTCTTTGGTATAAAAAATATTTTTAGAAAAGTATTCATTTTTTATAATCTGACGTGGCATTGCACTTCCTGTTCCTGTAATTATACCTCCCATAAATTATTGCGTAAACTCTTTAAAATCTTTAGACGGGTCATAATCATTTTTTGTTTTAAGAGAATGCAATTCACTTCGTGGATCATTAGATCTTATAAAGGGAAATAGTAGTTGAACATACCAAGGTTCATTCATTTGATTCCATGCTCCAAATCTAGTAGGGTATTTTCTTGTGATTTTTGAAGTACCAAATAACACATCCCAAAAGAAAAGTAAATTACCAAAATTACCATTTGGGTGAGAAACACCATCTTCTGCCGTTAAACCATGATGTGCATAATGTGTACTTGGCAACGTTATTGTGCGCTCAATAACCCAAGCAATTGGATGTAATATTCTGTATTTGAATAAAAATCTATCCCAACGTGTTTCGCTATGAGCTAATAAAATGAAAATTAATTTTATTGGAAGATAAAACAAATACACATAACCCATTCCTAAATAAATAAGCAAACCTGTAAACCATAAACCTGGCATTAAGGCATAATATAAAGTTGCATTTCTATACGTAACCATCACTCCCATTTCTTTTACAACATGGTGTGGTCTGTGTAATTTCCACATAATTGGACTTATGTGCGACAATCTATGCCACCAATATTGAGTCATGTCATCCAATACTAAAAATGCTGCAATATGCCACCAAATAGACGAATTGATAAAGTAATCTTCTAGACTAGGAAACCAAGTAGTCATTCCCCAAACTACAGAAAGTAATATTGCGGGTTGAATTAAAGTTGGTAATGTTACCAAACCTAAAAATTCTATGGCATAATCATTTTTAGTTCTTTTATCATTATTAAAATACAAACCACCTACTGCTTCTAAAATACCTAAAATTAATAAAAACACTACTGGAACTAGTTTACTTATTTGTGCTACTTCCATAATCTAAAACCATTTTATTGTTAGATTAATCAGTGTTTCTTTAAAATTAGTATATGGTGGCATTAATAGTTCTAAAGCTCCTGGTATGTGTTGTTTTAAAACACCTCTTGCATTCGAAAACTCTTGAAAACCAAACACGCCATGAGACTTCCCTATTCCACTATTATTTGAACCTCCAAAAGGTAAATTATTATTAAAAAAATGAACCGCATTATTATTTATGCATGAACCTCCAGCTCTCGTATTCTTTAAAATATTTTTTATATTTTTATTACTCTTACTATAAACATATAAAGCTAAAGGTTTTTCTTTTGAGTTAATCGTATCGATAACTTCTAATATGTTTTTGTAAGAAATAATTGGTAAAACAGGACCGAAAATTTCATTTTGCATCACTTTAGAATCCATACTTACATTGGTTAAAATTGTTGGCTCAATAAAGTTCGAATCCCCATCAATTAAACCTCCACAAGCAACGGTTGCTCCTTGTGCTTTTGCTTCTGTTATCATTTCTCCAACTCTACTTTTATGCGATGAATTTACAATTTGAGTATAATTAGTCGAATTATTTGCGCCATCTCCGTAAAAAGATTGAATTACTTTTTTAAATTCAGTAACTAATTCCTCTTGTTTACTTTCGTGAACATAAATATGATCTGGTGCAATACAAACTTGGCCTGCATTCACAAATTTACCCCAAGCAATTCTTTTTGCTGCTGTTTTTACAGATGCTGTTTCGTCTACTATTGTAGGAGATTTACCACCTAATTCTAATGTAACTGAAGTTAAATGTTTAGCTGCTGCTGACATTACTATTTTTCCTATAGAGGGTGCACCTGTAAAAAAAATGTGATTAAAAGGTAATGTTAATAAATCTGTTGATGTTTGTATTGCACCTTCAACTAATGTTACTTCATTTTCTTCAAAAACGGCAGCAATTAACTCTTTCATCACTTTAGAAATGTGAGGTGTCATTTCAGAAGGTTTTATTATTACGGTATTACCAGCTGCAATTGCACTGACTAAAGGTGCAATCGTTAAATTTACAGGAAAATTCCAAGGTGAAATAATTAAACAAACTCCTTTTGGCTCATATTGTATTGAAGAACTAGCTCCCATAAAAGCCAAAGGGGTAGAAACACTCTGTTCGCGTGTCCATGAATTTAAATGACTTAATGCATGTTTAATTTCGCTAGTTACTGGATAAATTTCTGTTAAATCCACCTCTGCTTTAGGCTTTCCCATATCTTTAGCAAGTGCTTCTTGTATTGCACTTCTAAAAGTAACTTCTACCGCTTTTTTTAACGATTTCAGTTTTCTTCTTCTTTCTGATATTGGTTGGTTTGCTACTGCAAATTGATTTGCTTTTTGCAAATTAAAAACTGCAGTAATATCTTCTAAACTTAATTGATCTTTGCTAGCTTCCATAATTTATAATTTACGTAGTTCTTTTTTTAATATTTTACCGGTTGCACTAGTTGGTAATGCTTTAATAATCTCTATGACTCTTGGGTATTTATATGCTGCAATGTTATCTTTAGTATACTGCCTTAATTCCTCTTCGGTGGCTGAAGTATTCTCTTTTAACACAACAAACGCTTTCACTTCTTCACCCATTTGTTCGTCAGGAATACCTATTACTGCAGCCATAGATATGGCAGGATGTTTCATCATTACAGTTTCGACTTCTCTTGGATAAATATTTAAACCTCCACGAATAATCATATCTTTAATTCTATCAACAATAAAATAAAAACCATCTTCATCTTTTATAGCAATATCTCCAGAATACAACCATCCGTTTTGTATGGTTTTTGCAGTAGCTTCTGGGTTATTATAATAGCCTTTCATTACATTGTGTCCTTTGTACAATAATTCTCCTTTTTCTCCCTGTGCAACTTCATTCCCATTATCGTCTACCAATTTTACTTGAACACCCCAAACTGAAGTTCCAATAGAACCTGGTTTTCTACCAATATCTAATTGATTAAAAGTAACTACGGGTGAACCTTCAGACATTCCAAAACCTTCTAAAATTGGGACATCAAATCGTTCTTCAAATTTTTCTAAAACTGGAATGGGTAAAGATGCACCACCAGAAAGACACATTTTTAAATTCGATTTTATAGTAGAAATATCAAAATCATTCGCATCTAAATAACTATTTAGACCCCAATACATGGTTGGCACACCTGCAAAAACAGTGATTTTATGTTTATCTAATGAATCTAAAACAGCGCCAGCATCAAAACGAGGTAATAAAATAGATGTTGCTCCTTTATATAGCGCGGCATTCATTAAAACTGTCATCGCAAAAATGTGAAATAAAGGCAATACTATTAAAATCGTATCCTCTTTACTACAGTTATATAAACCTTGACTTAAGATTGTATTCTGTATCAAATTACTGTGTGATAATTCTGCCCCTTTTGGCTTCCCTGTTGTACCAGAAGTATATACAATTACTGCTGTATCTGTTGCTTTGGTTTCAATAGTATCAAAAGAAGTTGCTTTATTTGCCAGTAAACTACCTAATGTTTTTGTGCCTTCAATTGGCGAAGGCATTTCTGGCTTTGGCATTATCATAAAAAAATGTTCACATTTTTTTGCTTCAGAAAAACCTGCAAACCCCATTTTACCCATAGGTAACTCTTCTGTACCAATAAAACAAAAATAAGCTTTGGCTTCACTATTTTCTAAATGATATTGAATTTCATCCGCTTTCAATAAAACACTCAAAGGCACTACTGTTGCACCTGCTTTTAAAATTCCATTATAAATTATCGGAAAATAAGGGAGGTTAAAACAGCTTAATGCTACTTTTTCTCCGGGTTTAATACCTATATCTACTAATCCGTTTGCAACTTGGTTTGCAACTGCGTTAATTTGAGCAAAACTCAAACTAGTGTCCATAAATGTAAAAGCAGTTTTGTTTGGATATTTTAATGCACTGTTTTCTAATAAAACGGATAAATTTAACATACACTATAATTTTATTTTAATTTTATTTTTAACAACATTGGGTAAATAGTTTTCTACTGTATTCTGGTTTAATAGAGTCTCTTTTGGAATATAGTTTCTGAAGTTTAGTTTAAAAATCCCTTCTTTTGGAATCGGTACCCAATTGTTCTTTTTCCCTTCTGGTTCTTCAGATTGAAGATAAATAGTAAGGCTCCCGTCTTCATTATATTGTAAACCTTCACTTCTATCACTTACTGCATAATGCAAATCTTCTCTTGGAACTAGATTGTATTCAGGGTCGTAGGCTATAATAGACCAAAATGCTTTTGCTTGGTGAAGTTGATTTTTATTAAAGATGATCGTATATGAATTCCCTCCTAACAAAGGACTTCCTTCATGATCATAATAGGTATGAAAATATAAACATTGATCTGCATCATGCACCACAAAACCTTGCACAGCCCCTTCTGCTCTGGCCATAACATCTCCATTATAAGAACCACCAACTAAATCTATATTCCAATTATTTTTAGATTTATACCCTCTTGTTCTAGCTTTCCAAGAAATAATTTCTTTTGCTTTTGGTATCGCCTCTAACAATCCTTTTTTTATACTAGGATCTGCATTATTAAAATCTATATTTTCATTTTTATCAATTCCTAATTGCTTCATTAAAAACCAAAAATGTGCTTCGTTTTTTAAATCAGGATATGCTTTTACGTATTTTAACATGCTATTATAAAACGCAATGCCTATTGGTATCACTTCTTTTTCCATAATAGGATAACTGTCTTTTCCTTTTCCTAAAAATGAATATAAAGACTGTAATTTAAATTGGTCTTGAATAGTGACTACTTTCTGGGTATCCCCTTTTTCTGTCGTATTTAATATCCTTAAAACAATAAAACCAATGTCTGTTGGCATTTCAATAACTTTAGAAATTGAGCTTGGTTTTTTTCCTTTCCAATTCGGTTTTACTAACATGTAATTACCTTGGTAATCTTCTTTATTATTACCACCTAAATAATAAAAATTCTCTAAATAAGCATCTGTCATTTGCACACTATAATAACGATCTACTTTAGGAACTGTTATAACAATTGGTCCTTTACTTACATCTATAAATGCTGGCGAATATTGTGTATCTACGTTTGGAGTTACTCCTGATTCTAAATAATGATTAGTAAGTATTCTTAAATGTACCAGTTCATTAAGATGTACACCATCATTTCCGTTTTTAGAAAAAATTAGTTTTTTTGCTTTTTTTGCGTTAGACACCATATTAGAAAATCTATTTCTAAATAGCATTTCTCTTACAATAGGAATACTGTAAATGTAGGCTTGTGTACCAATATTTTGCCCTAACAATCTTTTTGCTTCATCATCTAAAACTTTAACCTCTTCTTCGGAAGTAGCATTTAAGGTTGAAGTTTTTTTAACTTGAACGTTATTTATTTTAGTTTCATTGAAAGAGTTATCAGCTTGCCTACATTTAAAAATGAACATAGATAATACGACTAGTAAACTAATTTTAATTATTTTTTTCATTGAAAATTGTATGACTTATTGATCTTACTCTTTTTTATTTGGAATTTTACTCATTGCATATTCTGAAATTGCTGTAATAGATAATGATGGGTTAACACCCGGATTTGCAGAGATCATAGAACCATCACAAATCATCATATTTTTATATCCAAAAACATTACATTCTTTATCTATAACACCAACTGAATCATCTTTCCCCATAACTGCACCTCCTAATACATGAGCTGTTGTTGGACTTCCTAATAACACATCTGTAAAATTGGCGTATGGAATTGCTTTTACCATTTTAGCAAATTTTTTACCTAAAGTAAGCGCCTCAGGAATAAATGCATTTGGCTTTTCAACACCTTCTGTAACTGTTTTCATTCTTGTAAAGAAACCTTTTTTTATACGTAAAGTACTGTCTAATGTTTGCATAAATAACAAAACAGTAGTTCTCTTAGCGTAGTTTTTTGCAAAGACTGTTTTCAAAAAACGTAAAGGTTGTTTCAATATAATTCCTAACATTCCTAAAAGTCTAAATACAACAAACTTATTATGAATAGTTGGTATCGTCAGTACTCTAAAAAAGCTGGACCCTTCACCATATCTAACAGGCTCTAAGTGGCTATTCTCATCCGTATGTAAAACAGAACCAATTGCGATTCCTTTAGAGTAATCTTTATGATTTTTTTCAGTAGAAGTCATCACCAAAAGTGATTCATTATTGGTTCTAATATTACATCCAACTTTATCAGAAAGGTTTGGTAAACTTTTATCTTTTAATTCTAATAATAACGGAATGGTTCCCATAACACCTCCTGAAAAAACAATTCCTTTTGTAGTTATTTTCCCTTTTGATTTCTTTCCTAATTTTGATTTATATTCAACTGTATACCCGTCACTTCCATCATCTTTACTTATAGGTAATACGTTTATAACTTCTTTTTCTGCAATAATTTTAGCGCCTAATTGTTGTGCTAAGTATAAATAATTTTTATCTAATGTGTTTTTCGAATTATATCGACAACCTGTCATACAAGCTCCACAATGAACACATCCTGTTCTATCTGGTCCTTTTCCATCAAAATATGGATCTTTTACTGTTTTTCCTGCTTCACCAAAATACACCGCTACTTTTGCAGCCTCAAAATGGTCTTCTTTCCCGATATCTTTCGCTAATTTTTTTATCGCTAAATCAGATGCATCTAGTTTTGGGTTTGTTGCAGCGCCCAACATTTTATATGATGTTTTATAAAATGGCTCTAAAATATTTTTCCAATTATTTAGTTCTGACCAACTACCTGATTTAAAAAACTCGCCTTTAGGAACTGGTAATGTGTTTGCGTAAGTTAATGAGCCCCCACCAACTCCAACACCCGAAAGTACTGTAACGTGATTTAAAAAAGTCATCTTAAAAAAGCCTTGAAAACCTACCTGAGGAAGCCACAACCATTTTTTAAAGTTCCAATTAGTTTTAGGAAAGTCTTCTGCTTTAAACCATTTTCCTTTTTCTATGACTAAAACTTTATATCCTTTTTCAGAGAGACGCAATGCACTAACAGAACCACCAAAGCCACTGCCAATAATTACATAATCATATTCTAAATTTTTCATAATATTTTTAAAAAAAAGAGGAATAATTTTTCAACTATTCCTCTCTTACAAATAATTAATTAAAATAGTTAACAAATAATTAATCGAAATGTAAAGTTAATTGACCTAAAATAGTTCTCCCTATAAATGGAGCATTTGCTATTGGTCTGTATTTAGAATCAAAAAGATTACCAGTAGTTAGTTTAAAATTAATGTTTTCATCAAATTTATAACCTAGACTTAAATCTACTAGTGTAGAAGCCTCTGTTGTACCTGACCAAGCACCACCATTTTCAGATTGAAATTCACCTCTATAACGAACTGCTGCATTTGCATTGAAACCTAATTCTGGGCTATAATTTAAACCTAATTTTGCTCTAAGTTCTGGTACGTTTAAAGAAAAAGGTATTTTTTCAGTTGATCCTACTATTGCTACTTCATCCCAATGTGCGTTACTTAACCAAGAAACACTACCATTTACTGTTACAGCATCTGACGCGTAATAATCTAAACCGAAATCTACACCCACATAATCTACAGTCTCAACATTAAAATATGTAATATCTAAAGCATTTCCTGGTGATTGATCTGCAGACATAAAACCTAAAGGGTTTGGTGCTCCAGTATCAGCGTTTAACGTTACACCGTTAATTCCTCCTGCAAAAGTTTGTGCTACAGTAGCACCTGAAGGTAAAACGTAACCTGCAAATCCTGGGTTTACAGCTGTAATTGCTGCTGCTAAATCAGCTCCTGCAGTTGCGTAACCATAAAATTTTGAAGATAAGATGGTCGATGATATATTATTATTTCTTTGATTATAATATGCATCTAATGTAACTTTTAACTTATTAGTTGGGCGACCTGAATAACCAATTTCAAATTGCTTAGACGTCGATGGCACTAATGGCGCTCTTTCTAATGGAGTTCCAAAAACGGTTGCAGATGTTGTACCTGTTATTTGAGTACCTATGGCATTAACAGTCCCTGCTAAAGGGCTACCTGCAAAATTTGCAGCAACCATATTATATAATGCTCTTAATGGAAAATCTGTACTTGCTACTGCAGATTGAGTTATAAAGCTATATGCATTTCCATTATTATACGTAAATGATTCTGCACCCCCTGTTAACCAAATTAAAGAACCAGCTGGACCTTGACCAATTGGCAAATCTGTAAATAAATTAAGACCAAGCGGCGCACCAGTTGATTGGTTAAAAGTAGCTCTAAATGTATGATTATCGCTTGCTTTATAAACAGCGGCAACTCTTGGCGAAAATGAAATATGATCTAAAGCTGCAAATCTATCTACTCTTGCTGCTGCTGTTATATCTAACTTATCTGTCGCTTTATATTTACCTTGCGCATATGCCCCAACGATAGAATAATCGTCTTCATCTTCGTATTTACCATTAATGGTTCCTTTTGTCTTCGTCTCAAAAGTTTTATAATCTGAACCAACAATAAGATTTAAATCTTTAGAAATATCCCAGTTGTATTGAACTTGTCCTTCTAATTGTTCTGCATCATTATAATTTGTTGTTCCTGGTCCATACAACCAAGTATTTTCTCCTGCATTTTGTTTAGACCAAAAAACCTGTGCGAATAAACCTCCAGATTGCATACGGACTTGAGCAAAACCCCTTGGCGCAGTTTGGTACCCTTCACCTTGCGCAGTTCTAAACAAACCTTCTGTTGTACTAAAACCAGCTAAACTTGTTATCGTAGTTTCTTCTGATGCTTTATACTCTAGTGTACCTGTAATACCATAACTTTCAGTGTGTAAGTCTGGCACGTCTACTTCAAAAGTTCTACCATCGACTCCACTAGTTATGGTCTGGCTCGCAAACGAACTATACCCTTCTAAACGTGCTTGACTAATAGCATCATCAAAAGAAAAATTTTCTGCTGTTCTATGATATCCTGTAAGTTTAAAACCTAATTTTTCATTCTCAGAAACTTCTGCATATCTAAATGCTGTTTGAAATTGTCTTTGATTACCTAATCCCATAGATAAACTTAAACCTTGTTTTTTAAATGGGCTTTTTGTAATAAAATGTACAACTCCTGCTTCAACACCAGGTCCATATAATGCACTTCCTGGTCCTTTAATAACCTCTACGCGTTCTAAATCTATTGCGTCTACTGGGTTTTGACCAGATTTGTTTTGCCCTAAACTTGGCATACTAATATTTCTATAATCTACAATAACAAGCGTTTCCGACTGAAAGACTGTAGATTTACCTCTTAAATTAATTTTTGCTTCTCCAATACCATAAGTTGCTATATCAACTCCAGTTAAATTTTGTAATGCTTGTACTGGATTTGAAACAGCATAAGCTGCTAATGCTTTTGCAGTAAGTACACTTACTGCTGCTGGTGCCTCTTGAATTTTCTCTCTTTTTCTAGAAGCCGAAACAATAATCTCATCTAATGAAATACCTTGATTTAATATAATTACAGCAACATCTGAAGCTTTATTAACCGTTACACTTTTAGTATCATAACCAGTAAAACTTACTGTTATAGTGTAGGGAAATTGTTTTGTTGTTTTTAAAGTAAAATTCCCATCAAAATCTGTTGATGTTCCTTCAGAACCTCCTTTTATTACTATATTTGCTCCTGGTAAAGGAGATTTGTCATTAGAATCTATAACCTTACCATTCAGTACAGTTTGAGCACTTAATTGTACCGTTATTAAAAATACCAGTAATGTTACTGTTATTTTAATTCCCTTTTTTAATTGTTTAATCATCTGATTTAATTTAGGTTAATTTTGAGTTAATTGCTGTTTAATTATTTAGTTAATCTTTAAACATATTGAAAAAGCTTTTTAAAGCCAATAAGTTTCCTTTTTTAAAATTCATATTTCCAGAGAAATAACTTTCCATTCCGCTATCTGCTCCTGATGCTAATTTCTTCCAGTCTTTAGAATTCATTTCTAAATAGATATCTGCATCATTAATATTAAAAGACTGAATTTCTGCAATACCATATCTAACTTGTACAGACCACTTTTCTTTTATATCTGGAAAAAAAAAATTAACTTTCTTATTTATATAAATACTTTTTTCTGGTATGAGGTTTACTGCCATTCCATCAAAAATTGATTTTAAAGTTAATTGTTCTGCAATTTCGTCTGTTGCAGGTCTCAACTTTATATCTAAACCTTTTAACTCTAATGCACTTGTTAAATAATAGTGCCTAGCATTGGGGTTTGAATTTGCCTCTCCTAGTTTTATTAAACTATTGTATCTTACCTCTATTACTTCATTGTCATTGGGGGCAATTTTTAAAAGATAGTCCGTCAATTCCAGAGACCATTGATAATTTTTATTCGTAAAAGCTAATACTGTTTTTTGCTTTAAAGCATCAAAACCACCTGCTAATTCAATTATTTTTGCTGCTTTTTCTTTTAAAGGCAAAGGCAATAAGGTTGATGGATTTCCATCAAAAAAACCTAAATAACCAGAAAAAACAGATTTTACAGACCAATTTACTTTACCATAAAACTCTTTTAAATAAGGAGACTTTGATAAATGAGTTGGTAATATAACTTTTTCTGCAATTTCATCGGGCATTAAACCCAAATTAATATTTCTAATCGTCTGATCATGTACAAATTGGATTGCATCTCTGTAATTAGTCAATATTTTTCGAATTGTATCTTTTTGTTTTATGGGTCTTGTGTGACTTGGTATTATAATTTCTGGATTTAAATATCGCATCTTATCGATACTTGATGACCATTTTTTTATATCTCTATAAGAGGTTCCTCTAATTGTATACAAATTTGGAAAGGTTTTATAAATATTGTCTCCTGGTAATAAAATTTTCTTGTCGTCAATCCAAACAAATAATTGATCATCTGTTTCTCCAGGAGCATGTACTAATTTTAATTTTACACCTGCCTCTTCAATTATTAATTCATCTTCAAAAGTATGTGTAGGAGTTAATACTCCCCAATTAACCTCTTCATCTAAACCTAAAAAG
Organism: Flavobacteriaceae bacterium ASP10-09a; assembly: GCA_000981625.1. GTDB lineage: Bacteria > Bacteroidota > Bacteroidia > Flavobacteriales > Flavobacteriaceae > Polaribacter. The sequence continues at coordinate 5,133 of LAQA01000010.1, read as the reverse complement.
GGACCAATACCAGCATTTACTAATTCTTCTTGATTTAAAAAATTACCAAACATTCTATAACTTCTTTTTGTTATGATTGGTCGAATTACATTTACTAGTTTTTCTATGTGAGCTTGTGTTGTGCTGTGTGCATAAACTTTAGGATTATCATTTCCTGCCATCGTTCTTGCACCAAATGTATGATCTGGGTGAAAGTGTGTATAAATGATTGCTTTTACAGGTTTTGTCGTAATTTTATTAAAAGCTTCTTTAACTCTAGATGCTGTTTTTTCAGACTCTAAACAATCTACAATTACAACACCGTCTTTACCTTCTATTAAAATAGAATTTGCCAACCCAAAACCAATAGCAACATAAATATTATCTGTTACTTTTATAATCTCCTCTTCAAATTCTTTAGAATGGGCTACTAAGTCTTCACTTGATGAAATCTTCGTATTAAAAGTTTCTCCTCTATTTGTCTCTGTCTTACAAGAAAGCAAAATCAAGAATACGAATAACGCAGTAGTTACCCTATATTTTTTTTCTTTTAATAAATTACACAACATTAAAAATAGAATTAATTATTAAAATCATGTTTTTATTACATAATCATTAAATAATAAGTTCGAAATTTAAGAAATTAATTCTTGAAAAAAGTTTACAATTGTTAAGATTTATATGAAGTACATTTATGCTTTTAATTTTTCGTTTCCAATTTCGTAAAAAACAAAATACCCAACAATGAATACTGATGTAATAAGGTATATTATCATAAAAACAGTACCAGTATTTATAATTTCATCTAGACCAAACCAGTTTCCTAAACGATATATAATAGCTAAACCAAAGATTGATTTTAACAGTTCCATCCAAATAGAATTAGGATTTCTATCCATTAATGACGTGTAACAATAGACCATAAGAAACAAGAATATCGCATAGATAAAGATATTAGGGCTTCCAATTTTGACAATAGCATATAATAAATGAAATGTCATACCAATTAGCATAAAAAGCTGAACCCAAGACCATGCTTTTAACAAAGAGGAGGCTTCTGTATCATACTTAACAAAATTTCTTGGGTCTGCTGAAGCAACTGGATACTTCTCTTCAACATCAGCAGGTCTCCATCCTGTTGGCATAAACCAAACTCTTAATTTATCTAACCAGCTCTTTGCTCTCCAGGCATCTTTAATTAGCAACCATAAATGATCTAAATTAATAAGAATTGGATTCCAAGTATTTACTTGCCTAGTAACTCCATAAATACATGGCTCTTCATCTAATTCTTCTTGAAAAGTTCCAAACAGTCTATCCCAAACACAAAATACCGGCGACATATTTTTATCCATATAAATTTTATTTATTGCATGATGAACTCTATGTTGTGATGGTGTTACAATAATATATTCTAACCATCCTAATTTTCCTATATAGGTGGTATGATACCAAATTTGAATAAATAAATGAAGCGGCGCAACCATAATAATTACTTCAGGAGGAACTCCTAATAATGCCGCTGGAAACAAAAAAAATACAGCTATATTTACAAACTTTGAAACAGATTGTCGCAATCCTGTAGCGATATTAAAATCTTCACCTGAGTGATGAATTACATGTCTGTTCCAAAAAATATTAACTTTATGAGCTAATCTATGATGCCAATAGGTAGCAAAATCTAATGAAACTATAGCGATTATATATGTGTGCCATTTAATATCTAAAGGAGCTATAGCAAATTGATTAAATAAGTGTTTGTATCCAAAAATCACAACAGTTAATCCTAAAACATTTTTTAAGGTATTTGTCATTCCAGCACTTAAACTAGAAATCATATCCATTGTTCTAAACTTAAACTTTTTTATAAAATAGGCATAAAGTACCTCTACAATTACTAAAGTAAGTATTGCTACCATTGCGATCATTAAAATATTTGCATATGCCTCCATAAGATATTATTTTTGTATCGAATTTCTATTTATTTCCACAATAATACGTTTTTTAAATAAATTGCTTTCTAAAAAACTTGTATGTCCATATTTTTCGAATCCAAAAAGATGTATTCTTGGATGGTTTTCTTTTAAAGTCTGAGCATGTTTAAAAGGAAAAACTGAATCCTCTTTTCCATGAAAGATACTTATTGGGCAATTTACTTTTTGAAGTCTTTTGTTTGTGTTTAATTCATACCTCCAAAGAAAACTAGGGACAAAAGGAAGTTTTTCTTTTAAGACTGTTTTAAAGCTAGAATATGTAGCCGTTAATATTAATGAATGTGGGGTATTATGAGCAGCTAAATAGGAAGCAACACCACTTCCTATTGAAATACCAAAAAGTATTATCTGAGATTCCTTGTATTCCTTTTTTAATGAATCGTAAACTATTTGTGCATCTTTTAACAATTGGTTTTCGCTTTTAATATTACCAGAGCTCTTACCATATCCTCGGTAATTTATGTATAATACATCATAACCATTTTCTGTAAACAGACTAGATCTCTTCCCTATTTCGGCTAAATTTCCTTTATTTCCATGAAAGGATAATACAATTCCTTTTTTAGCTTCACTTCTAAAAAGAACACCATTTAAAGTGACTGTTTTATCAACTAAAACATTAATTTCTTCAAACTCTTCATCAAACTGAAATTTATAATTTTCAGCTAATTTAGTCGGTTTAAAAATTAATTTTTCTTGAAAAAAGTAGAGTCCTAAAAAAATAAAAATAGGGATTATAAAAAGTGTTAGAATAAAATACTTCCTCATAAAGCTTATAAAATATTAAATTTTATTTTTATCTGTTCTTCTTTTAATTATTCTAGAAAGAGAAACTGGTGTAATTCCTAAATAACTAGCAATGTCTTTATGATAGACCGTTTGAAAAAACTGGGGACTTTTATCTAACAAATCTTCATAACGCTGCTCGGGCATTTTATCGATCATAGATTCTACTCTATAAACTAAAGTTTGTATCATCTCTTTATAAGAGGATAAAAGAAAATTTAAAATGTTTGAGCTTTTTAATGCTAAATTTTCAAAGTCGCTAAATTCAAAAACCAATAATTTTGTATCTCCTATTACTTCAAAAGTATATTTAGAAATTTTATGATCAAATAATGCATTAGGCGCTCCTATAATTGTAAAAGCAGGTCTTAAGAAAATACTTTTCTCTACCCCTTTTTTATTTGTTAAATAACCTCGAATAACACCTTTTAATATAAAAAAAGCCAACGAAGATTTTTTGTTTGGCTCAATTATTACTGTTTTATTTTTAAGAGTTTTAAAGCTACAAATTCCTAAAAAAGAGTGGATATCTTCGTCAGAAAATTCAGGTAAAATTTCTTTGAATTTTTTGAATAAACACCCATTATCGTCACTAATCATATATGTAAATATATACTTTTTATGTCATTAGCAATGTCAACTTGTCATAAAGATTGATTTGGCATTTTTATTGACTACTTATAATCTAGAAAATAATATTTAAAAAAAACATAATAAAATGGCAAAAGGAAACATTAATGTATCTGTAGAAAATATTTTTCCACTGATTAAAAAATTCTTGTATTCTGATCACGAAATATTCTTACGTGAACTTATTTCTAACGGAACAGACGCAACTTCTAAATTAAAACATCTTATTTCTATAGGTGAAGCAAATACTGAATTAGGTGATGCTAAAATTGAAGTAAGCATTGATAAAGATGCTAAAACAATTACGATTAAAGATCAAGGTTTAGGAATGACTGCAGATGAAGTTGAAAAATACATCAACCAAATTGCATTTTCTGGCGCAGAAGAGTTTTTAGATAAGTATAAAGACAACGAAGCTGGAATTATCGGTCATTTTGGATTAGGTTTTTACTCTGCATTTATGGTAGCGGAAAAAGTAGAATTAATTACAAAGTCTTTTAAAGATGCACCTGCTGCACATTGGACTTGTGATGGTTCTCCAGAATTTACGTTGGTTGAAAGTGATAAAGCAGACAGAGGAACAGAAATTATTTTACATATTGCTGAAGATTCTTTAGACTTCTTAGAAGAAAGTAAAATTGGAGGTTTATTAAACAAATACAATCGTTTTAACCAAGTGCCAATTAAATTTGGAACCGAAGAAATTAACGATCCTGAATTTACACCAGCAACTACAAAAGATGCCGAAGGTAAAGAAACTACAGAAGCGCACAAACAAATTACTGTTGAAAAAATAATCAACAACACAGATCCTGCTTGGACAAAAAAACCAGCAGATTTAGAAAAAGAAGATTATGATAATTTCTACAGAGAATTGTATCCAATGCAATTTGAAGAGTCTTTATTTCACATTCATTTAAATGTTGATTATCC
>LAQA01000010.1:0-663 GCA_000981625.1 Flavobacteriaceae bacterium ASP10-09a | reverse complement strand
CTGGCTTACAAGCTGATGGAGCTGTAAAGAAAATTTCTGGTTACATTACCAAGAAAGTGGGGGATAAATTAGCTTCTTTATTCAAAAAAGACAGAGCTGATTTTGAGACAAAATGGAATGATATTAAAGTAATTATTGAATACGGAATGTTGTCTGAAGATAAATTCTTTGACAAAGCAAAGAAATTTGCTTTATATCCAACAGTTGCTGAGTCTTATTTTACGTTTGATGAATTGATTGAAAAAACAAAAGATTCTCAAACTGATAAAGATGGAAATCACGTTATTTTATACACGTCTAACAAAGACGCACAACACAGTTATATTCAAAATGCAACTGCAAAAGGATATGAGGTTGTAGTATTAGACTCTCCTATTATTTCTCACTTAATGCAGAAATTAGAAGGAGCTGCTGAAAAAGTAAAATTCACAAGAGTAGATTCTGATTTTATTGATAACTTAATTAAGAAAGATGATGCTGTAATTTCTAAATTATCTGATGAAGAAAAAGCAACTTTAAAGCCAATAATTGAAACTGCTGTAAACTCTAAAACGTATACAGTTCAATTAGAATCGATGGATTCTGATGCTTCTCCGTTTTTAATTACACTTCCAGAATTTATGCGTAGAATGAAAGAAATGCAAGCTTCTGGTGGTGGTGGAA
>LAQA01000058.1 GCA_000981625.1 Flavobacteriaceae bacterium ASP10-09a | reverse complement strand
AGATGATTTACCTTTCTAAATAGAATCAATATTTTTAGAATTAAGAAAAATAAAAAAGAGAAAATTCATATTTTGAATTTTCTCTTTTTTATTTAATAAGATTTGAAATCTTGTTTTTTAACTGAAAGTGCAGCTGATTAGAAACCTATTTCTTTTCTTCCTTTTTAGGCATTGGTCCTCGTAGATGAACAACCAACCCATTTAAAAAATTACGTAAAATTTGATCTCCACATTCTACATACTTTGGGTGTTCTTCATTTCTAAATAAAGCTCCTAACTCTCCTTTACTTACCTTAAAATCTACTAAAGCGCAAATTTCTACAATATCTGTATCGCGTAGTTTATGAGCTACACGTAGTTTCTTTAAAATGTCGTTATTTGATAATCCCATAATGCAAATGTAAGTGAATTAATCTACTACTTTAAAAATTGCCCATGCATAAATTGCAAATCTTGCAAATCTAAATAATCCAAATAGTATGACACTTTTAAAAGGATATTTAATCATTCCTGCAGCAAAACAAGCAATAGAAAAAGGTAAAGGCAATACAGCTCCAACTAAAACTAAAATACCACCCCATTTGCGTGTATTTTTTAAATTTTCGGCCATCTTAACTTCTAAATATTTTTTTATAGCTATTATTTTTAAAGCTGCTTTTCCTAGAAAATAGGATATTAACCCACCACTATAGGAGAGTGTTGCTAAAAGTGCTAAATTTAAAATAGGATCACCTGTCTTCTTAGACCAAGCAATAAAAATTTCTGGTGGAATTAAGCCCAACAAAGTTTCAGAAACAAAGAAGGCAATTAAAATAGTTAATCTAGAAAATGTTTCTGTAAAATGATGCAAGCCATCATTAATATTATAGACATATTTATTAAATAAAAAAATAGCTAAAACAATACCAATGATTGGCAAGAAAGCCTTTTTTAAATTCTTCCAAACAAATAGATAAAACCCAGTTCTTACATAATAACTATGCATTAACTTTGCTTTTTGTTTTTTGCTTTTTATTCTTTTTCTTCTTAACTTTAGCATTTAACGAGTTTTAATAAAAATAAAACGTTGTGCAAAAATAGTGACAAAATCCTTAAAAATTTAAGTTTAACTAACATTAACATTTTTTTAATAATTCATTAAATTTGCTAAAATGAATTACTAAATAATGATTTGGCTTACAGATAAAATTGTTTTTCCTGATTATAAATTTACAACCAAAGAAGGGGTCTTAGCTTTAGGTGGAGATTTATCTGAAGAAAGATTAATTCACGCTTATAAAAATGGAATTTTCCCTTGGTTTTCAGAAGGAGATCCAATTGTTTGGTATTGTCCTTTTAAAAGGATGGTCTTATTTGCTGATGAAATAAAAGTGTCAAAATCGATGCAAAAAATCATCAATAAAAATGAATTTGTAATTACTGAAAACAAAGCTTTTAAGGAAGTAATTTATAATTGTAAAAACATTGATAGGAGCGATGGTTTTGGAACTTGGATTACAGATGATATGCAGCAAGCTTATATTAATTTACACGAAAAAGGAATCGCAAAATCTATAGAGGTTTGGCTGAATGATGAATTAGTTGGTGGTTTATATGGATTAGAAGTTGGCTCTATTTTTTGCGGAGAAAGTATGTTTAGTAAAGTCTCAAATGCATCGAAATTAGCCTTTATCCACTTGGTTAAAAGTAAAAAGTACAAACTAATAGATTGCCAAGTTTATAACGATCATTTAGCAAGTTTAGGAGCTAGAGAAATAGATAGAAATACTTTTTTAAGTATTTTAAAATCGCCAACCAATATTTAAACCAGCTCTTGGTACTAAAACAGGAGAATTAGAGCCAAATAGATTACGTCCAAGACCACCATAGAAATCAATTACTAAGCCACCACTTGCAATATATTTTGTACCGATAGCAAGACCTAAAGCGCCATCTGTATATTTTGTACCACGGTAATTCCCTGAATTCACCCCCATAAAACCTTCACCAAAAAAGTTCCATTGTTCATTAGTTGTAAAATAATGACGATAATAAGGAGTAATCATCATGTTTTCATTATACCTAAAAGTAACATCTTCTTTTGCTAAATTAAATAACGCAGAAATTCCAATTGAAGATTCATCTGTTAAATATTTTTCGTACGAAAATTCTAAACTTCTAATTACTAAGGCATCAGCAATGTCTATCTTAATTTCTTGCTGTGCAAACCCCAAAGAACCTACGAATAATGTGAAAAGTAAAATATATTTTTTCATGGATTTTATTTTATTGAAGAACGTTTTATGGTTCCTTAAAGTAGGATACAAACCTCCTAAATTCTAATTGTTTAATTTAAAATCTATAGCCTAAAGAAATTCCAAATCTACCGACTATATTGAATTCAAAGAAATCATCATCATCTTGATTTTTAATAAGATTTCTACCAACACCTAGATATACTTCTGTCGTAAAACCAGATTTTGTGACAAATTTACCTCCAACAGAAACACCAAGTGCAAAAGCTGTTTCGTTTTGAACTTTGTTAGAATCATTATTAAAATCAAAAAATATATCTTCATATGTATTAAGCATACCAAATCCTTCAACAAAAAAGCCTCTAGCGTATTTGTTTTCAGAAAAAAACCATCTGTAATAAGGTGTTATAGAAAACTTTTTAGGAAAACCAATATTATCAGATTCTATATCAGAAAAATTGTAAAATAATGCAACTCCAAAAGAAGATTCTGTATTAATCAATTTTTCATAAGAAATATCTAATGATGAAAATGCAATTAAATTAAAGGTATTTATTTTTAATTCATGCTTTGTATTAACGTCCTGTGGGTGTTTTTCTTCGTTTTCTTGCCCAAATGAAATTGTTGTCACAAATAATAGAATAAGTAAAGTAATTTTTTTCATAATAGATTTTTTTAAAACTAATTTATTTATAAGATGCAAAAAGAACAAAAAGGTTGCGTCTAATAAACTTGTTTTTTTGATGTATTGCTATTAAAACAAAAGTAACCAAAAATAGTTACAAGAAAATCAAAAAATAGCTTTTAATTGGACACTGCCTGTATGTATGGTTTTTGAGTTTTTACTCTTTCTTCCTAAATAATTGATATTTAGATTTAAAAAAGAATTTAATTTTTGATTGAATAATAAGTTCCAAGTATAATTTTTTCCTGCTTGTAAACCTTCTAACATTTGATATGCAACAGGTGTATTAGAATCTCCAGTAAAGTCATTTAAAAACACATTTATATTTGCAGAAATTTGATTTTTATTTTTACTGATATAGAAATAATCAACTCCAATTTTTTGTTGCTGTAAAACTTCAAAATTTTCTAGTCTATTTTGTTTGTTTTTGTAATGATAAAAGACAGAAAACCGATTGTTCTTATTATACAAAAAACTAATTTTTGGTTGAATTTCTTGGGCTTCAATTTTGTAATTTCTAGTGATAAAATTTTCTGTTTCTAAAGTATTTACAATTGTTTTCCCCATTAAATTAATCAGCCAGAAGGTTGCAAATTTATGCGCATAATCTACCTGATGAATTTTAATTTTATTCTCCTGATTTCCAATAAAATATTGTTGTTTTATTCTAGAACCACCGTGGGTAAAAGTTACACTATTATCTTGTAAATCTTTGTTGAAGTATAAACTGTTTCTAAAGTTTAAAGTCAAACCAATTAAAGAGTTTTCATCAAAATCAAAAGGATTTAATTGAAACGAATCTCCTCTTCTTTCTTGTTCGTTTTCAACGGATAAAAAACTCTGATTATAAAAGTGTGAAATCAGTTTTCTCGCTCCAGTTTTAGAAGACCAATTTCTAGGGTTTATAGTTAAACTTTGTATCCATTTTGCTTTTTGAGTCGCAAGGTAGCTTAAGTTTGGTTTTGGTAATCTTAAATAGTTTGCTTGGTCTTGAAATTGTGCAATTTCAAATTCGTTAAAATCTTGAATTCCGTCATTATTATAATCAATCCAAGTATAAAACCCCAAACCGGGTTCTGTTTTTACATAAATGTAATCTTGTCGAGCAACATTGCCAGAAGAAGTTTCGTAAACAGTACTTAAATTAATGAAATTATTAAACATTTTCTGATTGAAAACAATCTTAGAATTTAGTGCTTTTTCATCCTCAGAAAAATTATTTTTTGTAATTCTATAATTGGCAAACACACTTAAATTGGTGTTTTTGTTTTTGATGAGTTTACTTTTAATATAAAATGTTTTTCTGTTGTTAATCTCAGAAAATTCATTCGATTTTATGCTGTCATTATTTCTGTAATTAAATCCGATTTTCGCAAATATTTTGGTAGAGTCTCCAAGACCAACGTAGCTTTCATATTCTTTAAACCGATGACTAGTATTTACGAAATTTTGAGTATTTATATCTTTTCTACTATTGGTTTCAAAATTAATAAACGTTCCAAACCAAGATTTTTTAAGACGATGTTCTGCTTTCGCCTTTGCTCTAAAGAACGAATTATCTTCTAATGTTGAAGTGTTCTCTAGTAAGCTTCCATTCACGAAAAACGAAGTATTTTTAACTTTTAATCTAGATTTAATTACATGTTTTACCCCGTTAAAAACATCCGTGTAGTTTAAACTATTGAATCTATATAAAACAAAATCGTCTGTTTTATTTTGTAAACTTAATTCTGATTGAAAATACTTTTTGGTAGCATTATTGGTTAGTAAATTCCAATCTCTATTAAATTCTACAGGTTCCCAACCTTGCTCTGAATTAAAGTTTTGTTGAACAAACTCATAATTGATATTACTTTTTAATTGCCATTTTTTATCAATCAAAACTTGTTGCCAACCAACTTTTGCGGCAACTGCTTTATTTTGATTGTCATCTAAATTTGAAAATAAATTTGCATCATTATTACTAATCGCAATTTCTGAATTAATCACTGTTTTTTTAGTGGGTGTATAATCTGATTTAACTACAAAAATTTGTGTTTTTGTTGGTGCCACTAATTTTACAATCGGTTGATAATCTCCTTGATTTACACCTTCAAAAACAAAAATATTTCCAATGGCGATTGTTCTGTCCAAAGTGTAATTTCCATTATTTGCACCAACGTTAGTAAATTTTACATTGTATAATTCATCAGTTTCGGTCGTAGAAAATTCAAAAGTTTCTATAGCTCCGTTTGTAACTTTTTTATATTGAATTCTATTTTCGTTAAACGCATCTAAAAAAGCACTTTCTGCAATCATGGCGTCAGAATTATTACCAGCATTTGCTAAGATTTGTTTTTGCTCAATGGATAAACTTTGCTGTAAAGGTTGATTTTTTGCGTCATTTTCAGAATAAAAATAACCCGCAATATTAAATTTATCACTTTCATAAGAAACTTCGTCATAGGTTATAAAACGCGTATAATTTCTATTGGAAAATTGAAATTCAACCCAAATTCTCATGTCATTTGTAATCGGGAAAGTAGTATTAAATGAAATTTCACTTAAATTATAATTAATGGTATAATCTTCGTTTTCTCCACGCTTCATTTTAGCACCGTTTACGTAAACACTCTCACTGCCTTCAATCATTAAAATCGAAGCTTCATTATTCGTACCGTAAATTTTATAAGGACCTTGATTTCCTTCAGTTGCAGTAAAAGTAAACGTATTAAACTTACCTCTAACGATTGCTCCTGAAGCAGCAACTTTTAAATGGTCGTTTATAGTTGCCTCAACTTCTAAACCAGCAACTTGTTTATTAAAAGGTAAAAAATAACTTTTGTTGTTTTGTAATGAAATATCACCTGCTTTTACGCGCCAATTTTCACTAAACATCTCTATAAAAATCCTGTCAAAATCTGTGATATTTTGTGAATACCCATTTTCTTGAATCGGAATATTAGTATCGAAAATATTGGCTCGTAAAGTAACGTCTTTTGATAGTTTTCCTGAAATTTCTAAATCTAATGCAGCGTTTGTAACTGTATTTTGGTTGTTTCCACTTGTAATTCCTCTACTGATAAAACCTCGGGTTTGTAAACCTTCAAAAAGACTAACTTGTAATACTTTTTTGTTCGAAGTTAAACTGTATAAAACTGCATTATTTGCTTTGTTTTTTAGGATGAGTTTGTCATCGAAAGGTGTGTATACTTTGGTTACAAAATTTGGAAGTTTAAAGTATTCAACCCTAATTTTTTGATATTTTTTTGAATTGATTATTAGTATTGCCTTGCTAAAATCTACTTTAAAATTGGATGCAGAAATACGTTTTTTAGAAAGATCAAAAACTTTAAATCGTTGAGAATTGATCGCAAAAGAATCTAATTGAATGGTGTCTTTTGTTACTTCAATAATTCTAGATCTAAAATCTTTAGATATCGTTTGTGATTGGATAGAAAGTCCAATTAAAACCAATAATAAAAAAAGAATTTTCTTGTGCATATATACGATACGTATAGAACGTAAAAATAGTTTTTTTAATATATGTTAGTTGAATCCTAGAAAAGAGATTGTTGTTTTACTGGATTTTCATGAGCTAACAACCATTTCTTACGCCATATTCCACCTGCATAACCAGTTAAAGAACCATCTGACCCAATAACTCTGTGACAGGGAATGATAATCCAAATTGGGTTTTTTCCATTTGCTGAAGCAACAGCTCTTATCGCTTTTACATCGCCCAAAGCTTTGCTTTGTTCTAAATAACTTTTTGTTTTGCCATAGTTAATTTTTAATAGCGATTTCCAAACTTTTATCTGAAACTTAGTGCCTTTTGGATTTACAGTTAGGTTAAAATGATCTCTTTTTCCTTTGAAATATTCTTCTAATTGTAGTACACAATCTTGCAAACAAATTGGTATCTCTTTAGATGTTTCAATGTCATCATCCAAGACCGAAATAGATTGGATTCCGTTGTTGTCTCCTACAATTTTTGCAGTTCCGATTGGTGTTTTATAATAAATGGTTTTAGTTTGTTGCATTATATTCCAAAAATGTCTTTAGAGTTCTGGGTAGTGATTTTCGCAATTTCTTGAAACGAAACGCTATAAATAGCTACCAATTTATCAATAACATTTGTAATATAAGAACTTTCATTTCTTTTTCCTCTAAAAGGAGTAGGAGCTAAATAAGGTGAATCAGTTTCTAAAACAATATGTTGCAAACCTATTTCATTTAGAAATTTATCAATCTTACCATTTTTAAAAGTAGCAACTCCACCTATTCCTAATTTCATATTATAAGAAATGGCTTTTTTTGCTTGTTCTAATGTTCCTGTAAAGCAATGAAAAATTCCTCTCAAAGCGTCACTTTTCTCTGATTCTAAAACTTCGAAAATCTCATCAAAAGCATCTCTACAATGAATTACAATCGGAATTTTCTTTTCTTTTGCCCATTTAATTTGAGTTCTAAAAGCTTCTTGCTGTTGAATGAGAAAGCTCTTATCCCAATATAGATCAATACCAATTTCGCCAATTGCATAAAAATCTCTTTGATCAATCCAGTTTTTTACGTGCGCTAATTCTTCTAAATAATTTTCTTTCACAGAAGTTGGATGCAAACCCATCATTAGAAAAACATCATTCGGATGCTCCTTTTCTAAGGCTAACATGCTTTCTGTGTAAGAAGAATCTATTGCAGGAATAAAAAAACGTTTAACTCCAGCATCTTTTGCACGTTGTATCATGTCTTCTCGATCTTCATCAAACTGCTCTGAGTAAAGGTGTGTATGTGTATCTGTAATCATTTAGCGTAAAAATTTCAACTGCAAAATTACTAAATATTCCTTCTGTAAACAGTTATTGGTTCTCGTTTTATAAAACGTACCTTTGCAAAAAATTAAAAGACATGACTTTTAAAGAATTAGATTTATCAAATCAGCTGCAATATGCAATTGATGATTTGGGTTTTGAAAATCCTACTCCAATTCAGGAGCAAGCATTTTCTGTGGTTAGATCTGGTAAAGATGTAGTTGGAATTGCCCAAACTGGGACGGGGAAAACTTTAGCATATATGTTGCCAATTCTTAGAGATTTAAAATTCTCTAAGCAACAGCATCCTCGAATTTTAATTTTAGTACCAACTCGTGAATTGGTTTTACAAGTTGTTGAACAGATTGAGCAAATATCAAAATATATCAATACGCGTGTTTTAGGTGTTTATGGTGGTACAAATATCAACACCCAAAAACAATCTATTTTACAAGGGCAAGATATTATTGTAGCAACTCCAGGACGTTTGTATGATTTGGCTTTGAGCAATGCTTTAAAGATGAAATCTATTCAAAAATTGGTTATTGATGAAGTCGATGTAATGCTAGATTTAGGATTTCGATTTCAATTGATGAATATTTTTGATGTTATTCCAGAAAGGAGACAAAATATTTTATTTTCTGCAACGATGACAGAAGATGTAGATGCTTTAATTGATGATTTCTTTAAAAACCCTGAAAAAATTTCGGTAGCAGTTAGTGGAACTCCTCTAGACAATATCGAGCAAGTTTCTTATAATATTCCTAACTTTTTTACGAAAGTAAACCTGTTGCACCATCTTTTAAAAGATAAAAAAACGTTTAATAAAGTATTGATTTTTGTTGGTTTTAAAAGAACTGCAGATTTATTATTTAAACATTTAGAAGAAGTGTTTAATGACGAAATGTGTGTGATTCACTCTAACAAAACTCAAAATTACAGAATTCGTTCTATAAGACAGTTTGATGAAGGTAAGAACAGAATCTTGCTAGCTACAGATGTGATGGCACGTGGTTTAGATTTTGATGAGGTTTCTCATGTTATTAATTTTGATACACCAGATTTTCCAGAAAACTATATGCATAGAATCGGTAGAACTGGTCGTGCAGAAAAGGCAGGGAAAACCATTTTATTTTCAACAGAAAAAGAACAAGAAGTAAAAGTAGGAATTGAAACATTAATGAATTACGAGATTCCGGTTTTAGAGCTTCCTGAGGAAGTGGAAGTAGCTACAATGCTAACCGAAGACGAACGTCCAAGAGAGGACCAAGGAATTTCTAAAAACAGAACTTCTTTAGAATATGTTCCTGGGCCAGCATTTCATGAAAAGAGTGAAAAAAATAGTCAAGTCAATCGAGGTGGTTCTTACCGTAGAGAAATTGCAAAAAAATATAAGAAGCCAAAAACAAGAGGAGACAAAAATTATAACAAACATAATAAGAAAAAGTAATGCAAGTATTAACGGCGCAAGAATTGCATAATTTAGCAATGAACATCGTAGGAGAGAAGTTAAGTGAAATGGGTTATGAGTTTCAAGCAATTAATAGCACTTTAAAAAGACATCCTCAATTTGTATTATTTAAAAAAGGAGAACAAACAATTTTTGTATTAGTAAAAGCGACAAATAATGTTCAGAACCCTGATGATTATGATGTTGTTTGGATGGAAACTTTTAAAGAACATGCCAAAAAACAAAATGCAAAAGTTTGGTTTGCAGGGGTTGGAATTGCGAATGCAGAAAGTGTAGAAAACCCTGTTTTTAAAGATCAACCGTATTATGTTGCCTTTGAAGATTTTATTAAGATTTTGGAATAAGATTGTTTAACTTTTCGACTATTTGATATCCTTTTTAAGGACTTATACTAAAAGGTCAATTAAGTTAGTCGTTTTTTTTAGAAAGTCAAGTTTTCTAAATTATAGAAAACAAAAAACCAACTCAAAAAGAGTTGGTTTTATAATTTACAAAAAACTAAAAATTATTTAGAACTATCTTGCTCTAACAAATCAAATAATTGATTTAATTTAGGCATGATAATAATTTTTGTTCTTCTATTTTTAGATTTGTTTTCAGCAGTGTCATTTGGACCTAAAGGTATATATTGACTTCTACCTGCAGCAATTAATCTTTCTGGTTTTACACCGTATTTGTATTGTAAAATTCGAGTAATAGAAGTTGCTCTTAATGCGGATAAATCCCAATTGTCTTGAATTAAGTCTCTTTTTATTGGAGTAGCATCTGTATGACCTTCAATCATTACTTCCATTTGTGGTTGCCCATTTATAACTTTAGCAATTTTTTCTAAAACTGTATAGGCATTGTCCGTTACGTTATAGCTTCCGCTTTTAAATAATAATTTATCAGAAATAGAGATAAAAACAACTGTTTTTTCAACATTTACTTCAATATCATTATCTTGAATTCCGTCTGTTAAGTTTTTGGTTAAATGAAACTTTATAGCAAGATTTAAAGAATCTTTTTGCGTCATTGCTTTTCTAACACCGTTTATGTATTTGTCTTTTTCACTTAATTGAGAAATTACATTTTTAATATTGTCAGAAGAAGATTGTGTTAAAACAGTTAAGTTTTCAACCTGCTTTAAAGCAGTTTTTTTATCTTCTTTTAAGTATTTAACTTGTTCTGTTAAAGAAAATACTTTAGATGACTCTTTTTCACTTTCAATTAAACACTTTTGTAAATTAGCTTTTACATTTACCAATTCTGTTTTTGCTTGATCATGTTTTGATTGTAGTGTAACAAAATCTTTTTTTGAAACACAAGAACTTACTATAACAGCAGTTAATAATAGGAATGATAATTTTTTCATTATATAAAGATTAAATTAAGATAACAAATTTAACAAATAGAATGAATAAAAAGTACGATTAACAATATTTTGTGAAAAATTTATACCCTATTTTTGTTAAAAAAATAACAAATTAATGAAACTTCAAAAAATAATAACTTTTATTACAGTTTTGTTAATTTTATTAGCCTGCAACAAGGAAAAGAAGAATAGTGATTTTACTTTACAGGGCCATGTTTTTGGAACAACCTACAACATTACTTATTTTAATACGAATGTGAACTATCAAAAATCTTTAGATAGTCTATTTTTTTTGATTAATAAATCTACATCAACCTATATTTCTACATCAGATATTTCTAAAATAAATAGTGGAGATTTAACCGTTATTGTTGATGAAATATTTACCGAAGTATTTAAAAAATCGAAAAGAATTTATAAAGAAACTAATGGTTTCTTTGATCCAACTGTTGGAAATTTAGTGAATGCTTATGGTTTTGGACCTAAAGAGGAGGAGAGCAATCTTACTGATGATGAAATAAAAGAACAGATGAGGTTTGTCGGTTTAGATAAAATTTCTTTAAAAAAGGGGAAGGTTATAAAACAGTACTCACAGGTATATTTAGATTTTAATTCAATTGCCAAAGGTTTTGCTATTGATGTTGTTGCTCGTTTTTTTGACAAAAAAAACATAGAAAATTACTTAATAGAAATTGGAGGAGAAATACGAGCAAAAGGTTTAAAAAAGAATAATAAACCTTGGCTCATTAGGTTGGTTAATCCTGTGTTATCTATAGATAATGAGGGTTTTAAAACCATTAACCTCTCGAATAAATCAATGGCAACATCAGGAAATTATAGGAAGTTTAGAGTTTCTAGTGAAGGAAAAAAATACGTGCACACGATAAACCCGAAAACGGGGTACGCAACAGAAAGTAATTTGTTAAGTGCTTCTGTAATCGCAAACAAAGATTGTGCAGATGTAGATGCTTACGCAACTGCATTTATGGCTATGGGTTTAGAGAAAACTAAAGAGTTTTTAATTAAAAATCCAAGTATAAAAGTAATCCTGTTATTTTCTTCTGGTAAAGGAATTATTGAAGAATATGCTACATATACTTACGAGTAGGCAACTTTTAATTTTAGTAGTCAATTACTTATTTCCTATAAAAAATGGTAGTTACAGTTACTCCTTGTAACAAACTGGAAGAATTTCATTTTTCATTAAACAAAATCGTTCTAGTTTTTCTCGTGAGATTTTTTGTGTGTAGTCAATTTCATCCACTTTAAAACCTATAGAACGTAGTTTGTTGAAATAATCTCTGCCATAAATTCGCACATGATCATATTGTCCAAAAATTTTGGCACGTTCTTTTTTATCTGTGATAGAATTGTCTTCAAAAGTAGTCTCTCTTGCGATATCTTGAGGTATTTGAAAAATACCAAATCCACCTTTTTTCATCACTCTAAACAACTCTTGCATTGCTTTTTTATCATCAGCTATGTGTTCTAAAACATGATTACAAAATACCACATCAAAAGAATTATCCTTAAAAGGTAAATCACAAATATCTGCTTTAACGTCTGCAATGGGTGACTCTAAATCAGAAGTTGTGTACTCTAAATTTTCTTGTTTTCTAAAAATATCTAGAAAGCATTGTTCCGGGGCAATATGTAGTGTTTTTAATTTTTTGTTTGATGTAAAAAAAGTAGTTTCATCTCTTAAAAAAAGCCACATTAACCGGTGTCTTTCTAGTGATAAGGTTGATGGAGATAGTGCGTTTTCACGTTGTTTTCCATAACCATAAGGTAAGAACTTACGAAAATTTTTCCCATCAATTGGGTCTGTAAATTTATCGCCCTTTAAAGAAAAAGCAATGATAGGCCTTACTAAATAACTAACTTTAATTAGCCAAGGCCTTGGGATGGTATTCAGAATTGATTTAAAGATTTTGTTTGACACGACTTTCACGGATTTTCAGTGATAATACTACAAGATTACTCTTTTATATTTTAAACTATCTTCTAAAAGTTGCTTCGTAATTTCATTTAGTGAAATAGTTGAAATTCGTGTCTAAAGTTTTATTGTCGAAACTCATCCTCAACATCAGTCACAATTCCTAAAGCCTCATTTACATATTTAAATGTTGACAATAGTTCTGGTTTTCCATTAACAATCGCAATATCGTGTTCAAAATGTGCAGACGGTTTATTGTCTAAAGTCGTAATGGTCCAGCCATCGGCATGTTGTCTTATCTTATGAGTTCCTAGGTTCGTCATCGGTTCAATGGCAACAACCATCCCTTCAACAAATTTCTTTCCTCTTCCTCTTTTACCATAATTTGGCATTTCTGGATCTTCATGCATTTCACGACCTAAACCATGACCCACTAATTCTCTTACAACTCCATAACCATGTTTTTCCGTGAAATTCTGAATTGCAAAACCAACATCGCCAACCCTATTACCAGCCTTAAATTCTCTGATACCAACGTACAAACTTTCTTTGGTAACATCTAACATTTTTTTGGTTGCAGCAGCAATCTCACCAACAGCAAAAGTATACGCGTGATCGCCATAAAATCCGTTTTTTAAAGCACCACAATCGATAGAAATAATATCTCCTTCTTTTAGCGGTTTTTTATTCGGAATTCCATGAACAATTTGAGCGTTCGGACTCATACAGAGGGTGTTTGGGAAATCATATAACCCTAAGAAACCAGGAATTGCTCCTTGTTCTCTAATAAAATCTTCTGCAAGTTTATCTAAATATAAAGTAGAAACACCAGGTTTTACTTCTTTTGCAAGCATGCCTAATGTTCTAGAAACTACCAATGCACTTTCGCGCATGATTTCTATTTCTTCTGTGGTTTTAATCTTAATCATTTTTAAAAAAAAATTGAACCACAAAGTTACTATATTTATTAGGATTTATTTCTTAAGAAAAGACAAAGAAAAACTATTTGCTTTTATCATAAGAATGTTTGTAAGCTTGCCCAGTAACAATTTTTAAAATATCTTTTTCTAGCGTTTCTCTAGGGTATTCTACATAACGACCGACCTCTTTACCTTCTTTATAAAAAATAAAAGTTGGTACTCTTATAATATTAAATCCTTCTTGAAGATTATCCGGTGTTTTTTTACTTCTGTTTATAGTAATTAATTCAAAATAGTTTTCATCAAAACTAGTTTCTTCTAAAATTTTATAAAAACGAGGAGTTTCTCTTTTACTATCTCCACACCAAGTACCCATAAAACCTTTTATAGTATAGCCTTTTAAAGCATCTGTTAATTTTGCTATAGTTTCTTTGTCTGACGTGTATTCTGCCTGTCTGCTATTAAACCAACCTTTAAAAGAGTCGTCTTGAAATGATTCTTTATTTGCAATACCATTTAAATAACCACTAGCATCTTTTTTAGCGGTTACTTCTCTAGCAAGTTTTCGAATCGGTTTTTTCTTTTCAACTTTTTCGGTTTCTATAGTAGTTGTTTTTATTATCTTTTTATTAGCACTACAGGCAAGAAAGAAAGTTAATAAGAAAAGGATTACAATATTTTTCATCATTATAAAAGGGATTTTTGTGTCATTTCTGTTGGTTGATTAACACCAATTAATTCTAAAATAGTTGGAGCAATATCACCTAAAACACCGCTATTTATCGATTTGATTTCTTTATCAATCAAAATAAAAGGAACAGGGTTTGTGGTGTGTGCTGTATGAGGTGATCCATCAGGATTCATCATTGTTTCACAATTTCCATGATCTGCAATTAATAAAATTGAATAGCCATTTTCTAAACCCGTTTCTATCACTGCTTTTGCACATTCATCTACGGCTTCACAAGCTTTAATTGCTGCTTCCATAATACCTGTATGACCAACCATATCTCCGTTTGCAAAGTTTAAGCAAACAAAATCTGCTTCCCCTTTTTCTAAATTTTCACAAAGTACGTCTTTCAATTCATATGCAGACATTTCTGGTTTTAAATCGTACGTAGCTACTTTTGGAGAGTTTCTTAAAATTCGAGATTCACCTTCAAAAGGTGTTTCTTGCCCTCCAGAAAAGAAGAAAGTTACGTGTGGATATTTTTCTGTTTCAGCAATTCTAATTTGTTTTTTTCCAGCTTTAGATAAAACCTCACCTAACGTGTTTTTAATATTATCGGTATTGTAAATCGTGTTGATTCCTTTAAAAGAAGCATCATACAAAGTCATAGTTGTAAAGTACAAATCTAATTTCTTCATTCCGAATTCAGGAAAATCATTTTGCGATAAAGCATTTGTTAATTCTCTTCCTCTGTCTGTTCTATAGTTGAAGAAAATAATCGCATCACCTTCTTTTATTTGTGCTTTTGGAGATCCATTCTTATTGGTAATAATGATTGGTTTGTGAAATTCATCTGTTAAACCATTTTCATAATTATTATTGATAGTTGCTAGTATATCTGTAGTTTTAGCGCCAATTCCATTTACAATTCCATCATACCCTATTTTAACACGTTCCCATCTATTATCTCTATCCATTGCATAATAACGTCCTGTAACAGTAGCTAATTCACCTGTGCTTTCTTTCATGTATTCTTGCACTTCGTTGATAAAGTAAGTACCTGATTTTGGATCACAATCTCTACCGTCTGTAAATGCATGTAAAAAGACATTATGTACTTCATTCTCTTTAGCAACGTCTAAAATTCCTTTTAAATGATCGATGTGTGCATGGATTCCTCCATTAGAAACTAATCCTAATAAATGAATATTTTTTTTGTTTTCTTTAGCATATTTGAACGTGTCTAACAATACTTTTTCTTGCCCTAATGTTTTTTCTTTTACCGCTTTGTTTATTCTAGCTAAATTCTGATACACAATTCTTCCAGCACCAAGATTCATATGACCAACTTCAGAATTCCCCATTTGTCCTTCTGGTAATCCAACATGTTCTCCATCAGTTCTTAATTCTGCATGAGGATATGTATCATATAAACCATTAATAAAAGGTGTTTTTGCATTGTAAATGGCAGACACTTTTGGGTCTTGTGTAATCCCCCATCCATCCAAAATCATTAGTATAACTTTCTTGTTCATCATCTTAAATTGAACAGTAAAAGTAAGAAAGATTTTAATGGTTTTATAAAATTTTAACGAAACCGATAACGTAAATAATTATAGATATAGCAACTATAATTATAATAATATTTCTCTTCAACGATTTTTTATTTTCGGCTTGCAGTTTTTCTTTAATTCTTTTGAGTCGATCAGGTGTCGATTTTTTATCAAAAGAAACTTGAATATTTTTTCCTTCTTTAAAATTTTTCATTTTTTCAAAAGTTGAAACACGCGTTCTTTTGTTGTTTTTTAAACTCGTAATCATACCTGATATTGAACTCATAACAATTATATTTATAGAATTAAATTAAATAAAAAATAGTAACAACAATATAGGAAATAATTAAAAAGAGTATAATTTTTTTAACGAACTCATTTCTATAATCAATTTTTCTTTTTAGTTCATCTAATTCTTTAGTTGTTGCTTTTTTTGAAAAATCTACTTTGATTTTGTTCCCTTTTTAAATTTTATCTGTTTATCAAAACCTGACACACGTTTTCTTTTGTTTATTTTTAAACGTGTGTTTGTATTTGGAAAACTCATAGTTGAAAGTTTTTACCTTATAAGTAAGTAAAAATCAATAAATGTTACATAAAACTACTTTTTTAAGTATCCTATTTCTTTTTATGTAGATATAAAGATATAAATACCAAATTTTTTAACAGGAAAGAAGTAAAGTTGAATTGTAAAATTTGTAATTTTACAACGTAAATTTTATGATATCCTTAATGAAAGTACATTTTGAAATTAATGAAGTAACTAAGAAGTTACCCAGGCATTTGCATAAGTTTGTGGTTAAACAGCCTTATGATGAGTATACTGCTCAAAATCAAGCAGTTTGGAGGTATGTAATGAGGATAAATATTGATTATTTAAGCAAAGTTGCTCATGAATCTTATTTAACAGGACTTCAAAAAACCGGAATTTCTATTGAAAATATTCCATTTATGGAAGGAATGAATAGAATTTTAAAAGAAATTGGTTGGTCTGCAGTTTCTGTTGACGGCTTTATTCCACCAAATGCTTTTATGGAATTTCAAGCATACAATGTTTTGGTTATAGCCTCAGATATGAGGACTATTAATCATATAGAATATACACCTGCACCAGATATTATTCATGAAGCAGCAGGTCATGCACCTATAATTTCGAATCCTGAATATTCTGAATATTTAAGGCGTTTTGGCGAAATAGGAAGTAAAGCCATTTCTTCTTCTAAAGATTATGAGATGTATGAAGCCATTCGTCTTTTATCTATTTTAAAAGAAGATCCAAGTTCTTCTCAGATTGAAATTGATGATGCCCAAGAAAAAGTAGAGTGGTTGCAAAATAATATGGGTGAATTGTCTGAAATGGCACAAATTAGAAATTTACATTGGTGGACTGTAGAATATGGTCTAATAGGTACTTTAGAGAATCCAAAAATTTATGGAGCAGGGTTATTATCTTCTATAGGAGAAAGTGCTTGGTGTATGAAAGATGAAGTTAAAAAACTTTCCTATTCATTTGAAGCCGCAACCACAAATTTTGATATTACAAAACCTCAACCTCAATTATTTGTAACGCCAGATTTCGCTTATTTAAGTTTAGTTTTAAACGAATTTGCAAATACAATGGCTTTAAGAACTGGAGGTATAAAAGGTATTCGAAAATTAATAAATTCTAAAAACTTAGGAACGATTGAATTATCAACCGGAATTCAAATCTCTGGAGTCTTCACGAAAGTAATTCAATACAAAAACAATAAAGTTGCTTATTTTCAAACAATAGGTGCAACTGCTTTAGCTAACAGAGACAAAGAATTAATTGGCCATGGAATTACAAGTCACGCAGGTGGTTTTGGAAGTCCTGTTGGTAAATTAAAGGGAATTAATTTACCAATTGAAAACATGAGTCCTAGAGATTTAAGAGCTTATGGAATTTATGAAGGTAAGTCTATGACTTTAGAGTTTGAAAGTGGTGTTATTATAAAAGGAAAAGCAATTACAGGAACAAGAGATTTAAGAGGTAGAATTTTAATTATTTCTTTAGACGATTGTACTGTAACCTATAAAGATGAAATTTTATTTCAACCAGAATGGGGTATTTACGACATGGCAATTGGTAAAGAAGTGGTTTCTGCTTACGCTGGCGCTGCTGATGTAGATTCTTTCGAAGACAGTAGTAAAGTTTCTGAAGTTAAAACTCGTAAAATTAAGTATACAGAATCTGAAAAAGAATTGTACTTTTTATATGATCAAGTTAAACAAATGCGCAAAACAAATTCAGCAACAGAGGAAAAAATAACAGAAGTATTTAACCAGTTAAAAACTAATTTTTCTCATGATTGGTTACTAAACTTAGAAATCTATGAATTAGCTTTGCAAAATAATTACGCTTTAAAAGCTTCAATTTTAGAAAGATTAGAAGAATTGAAATGTAACAAAAGTTATACAAAATTAATTGAGAATGGATTAGTTTTGTGCGAAAATTAATAAGTTAGCATAAGTTTATTTAACTTGTTTAAAAGAAAATATATGGATCAAGAAATTAAAGATTATTTAGAAAAAGGCGCTGTAGTTTTAGATGTTAGAACGTTAGAAGAGTGGAATGAAGGCCATGTGTCAGGATCTAAACATATTGTTCTAACGGTAATTCCGTTAGAATTAGAACAAATTAAATCATGGGGTAAACCTGTAATAGCTGTTTGTAGAAGTGGCGCTAGAAGTGGTCAAGCTGCTCAGTTTTTATCTAATAACGGTATAGATACTATTAATGGTGGGCCATGGCAAAATGTACAACAACATATCTAAGCATAATTTTTTTAAAAGTTAATAAAAGGTAGTCTTTCTTGAAGACTACTTTTTTTTTGCTCTAACTTTAGTAAAAATTGTTGATGTTGTTCTGAATTTTCATGAAAAGGTCTGTGTGAGATCCCTTTCTGAATTTCATCAATTTCTTTCATTGTTGAGTTGGTTTCTTCAGAAAACCAGGTGTCTACAAATTTCCCCCAAATATAATTAACGGCTGTTTTATTTGGATGAATCATGTCTTCTGCATAAAAACGATAATCACGTAATTCGTCCATCATAATTTCATAAGAAGGAAAATAAGATACATTTTGCTTATTAATTATAGTATGGATTGCTGAAATTAAGTGTGATTTACTCTGTGTATTTTCAATAAAACCATCTTTTAAATGTCTTACAGGAGAAACGGTAAAAGTGATACTTACATTTTTATTTACTGATTTTAAAAGGACAATTATCGCCTCTAAACTTTCTGTAATTTCAGCAACAGTCAATAATTCTTTTAAAAATTTTTTCTGCGGAATTTTATGACAATTAGCGACAATAGTATCTGTTTCTATAAATCTATAAACCCATGAAGTTCCTAAAGTAATTAGAATATGAGAAGCTTCTTCCAGCTTTTTACTAGTTAAAGAAATGGCTGAATTAATTTTGCTTAAAAGTACGCTTTCATTTGCAGAGCTTAAACTAGAATGTGCATCAAAAGAATGCCAAACTTCATTTTGATACATAAGATCATCACTAGAATATGCTTTTTTATTGATGGCATTTGTAATTAAATTTTCTATTGCTTTTGGATGAAAAAGGATGCCAAACGGGTTTTGAGTAGATTGAAATTTGAAGTACCTTAATTTGTCGCCAATATTTTCTGAAAAACAAGAACCTAATAAAAGCAAATTAGATTGATAATCTATTTGATTTCTGGTTGCTCTTTTTAGAGGGATTTTAGTTTGGAGTTTCATGATCAAGAGTTCGCTAATGTAAAATTAGGCTAAAAATTAATACTTCAATAGTTTTTTAGTTTTAGAAATTCCTTTTGATTGATAATGCACAAAGTAATTTCCTTTAGGTAGGTTTTTTACATCAACATGTAAAGTGTATTTGGTGGCGCTATATTTTTTATTTGTAATTTCTTTTACAATGGCACCAATTGTATTGTACAAAGTAATTTTCACCTGTTCATTATTTCCAATAAATTGGATATTTATAAAGTCGATTGTTGGATTTGGAAACACATTAATTTCAAATTCTTCTAAAAGAAAATCGTCAGTAGAAAGTGCTGCAGAGCAACCTTGTTTAAAAAGAGGTAACGTATCAAAATCATCAAATAAAACGGTATTAGATTCAGCTTCTGTAGCTCCCAACCAATCTGTTAAAATTGTGCTGTAGATAGTTCTGAAATCATACTGCATTTGTACACCTTCATTCTCATCAATTTGAGTGTCAATTTCTGGAGTATCGCCGAAAATTTGATTTTTAGCACAAGTTCCAAATACAAAAAGAGGAGCAGCTGTTCCGTGATCTGTGCCTAAACCAGCATTAGAACGAATTCTTCTTCCAAATTCAGAATAGGTCATTCCAATTACTTTTTCATCAATATTTAGCAATTGTAAATCATCCTGAAAAGCATGCATTGCATCAGATAGTTCTTGTAGTAATTCTGCGTGTTCCCCCGTTTTAGTTTCACCTTCTACAACTTGATTATCATGATTATCAAAACCACCAATTTGTACTACAAAAACCTTTGTTTTTATTCCTCCAGAAATTAATTTGGCAACATTCTTTAATTTTTCTGATAATTCTGAATCTGTATATTTTTCCGATAAATTATTTCCAGCATTTGCAGCGTTTACAATTACCTCTGCATACGCATTTGTTTGGCTAATTGTATCATTTACAAAAGAGATAGCATTTCCGTAACAATTGTCAGGGATTTCATTAGAATTAGACACCAAAGCAGTTCCTGGATTATTAGGGTCTATTAGTGCCATCGAAAAGTTGGCATTTGTGCCTTGGCAAGTCTCAGAAACTATTTTACCGATGGTAATTGCAAATGGATCTGAGTTTTCTGTATTTGGGTAATTTGATGGAAATTCTGAATGATCGATATCAAAAAATCGCCCAATCCAACCCGAAGAAACATATTCGTTTGCACTTGATGCAGAATTCCAAATATCTGTTGATCTAAAGTGAGAACGATTTTGATTTGGATATCCAACATTTTGTATAATTGCTACTTTTTCTTGATCCCAAATTTCTTTTATTCCCGTCATTGATGGATGAAAACGAGTAACATCATCTGCTATTAATAACTCATTTTCTGGTACAATAATATTAGAGCGTACACTTTGTAAATTATCATATTGATTTAAGTTAAA
>LAQA01000057.1:33472-33733 GCA_000981625.1 Flavobacteriaceae bacterium ASP10-09a | reverse complement strand
AAATTACAATCCGTCTTTTTCTCCGACCAAAGAAGAAGGGTATATCACACTTACAACTCATAATAATAGAGCAAATTTAATCAACAATTCTGAATTGAATAAGCTTAGAATTAAAAGTGCTTTTTTTAATGCAGAAATTTCTGGGAAGTTTAGTGAAAATGCCTACCCAAATGCAGAAAGATTAGAATTAAAAGTGGGTGCGCAGGTCATGTTTATTAAAAATGATTCTTCCACAGATAAAAGATATTACAACGGAAAAAT
>LAQA01000057.1:31380-33125 GCA_000981625.1 Flavobacteriaceae bacterium ASP10-09a | reverse complement strand
TTAATGAAAGTGTAGAAGAAAATCATCCTGATGAACGTATTTTAAATCAATCTGAAAAACATTTTCAGTTAAATCTAATTTCTGAATTGTTAGATTATCAGTCATTTTTATACCCAACTACACGATTAATTGATGTTTTTTATAACAATAGAACAAGTATAAAAGGGGAAGTTATTGATCATTTACAAACCATAAAAGACGATGGAGTTGTTGCTTTAATGAAGGTTTCTAGCGGGTTTAAAAATCAACTTTTACAAATTGCTGAAGAGGATATTTTACCAGAAAATAGTTCCCAAATTCAAGAACGTTTTACAAAAGCGATTGATTATTTTATAACAAAAACAAAAGATAATATCCTAAAACCTTTAAATGCCATTTCATTTTCAACGGATAATAAAACAGTAAAAAAGGATTTTTCTAAACAGTTTGATTCTTTACAAGAGAAGTTGTTAGAGAAACTTTTTGCACTCCAAAAAATGCAAAATGGTTTTAAAGTACAAGAATATTTACAAGTAAGAGCGAAAGCCGTTTTACAAAAATCAGATCCTACTAAAAAGAAAAAAGTTACTTCTAAACGGGATCCAATTTTAGCGTTGAAATTACGTGAACTAAGAGACGGGATTGCAAAAGATTTAGGGATTGCACATTTTCAAATTTTTACACAAGAAACATTATATGCAATGTGCGACGATTTACCTAGATCTGAAAAGGAGCTATTAAAGGTCGTTGGAATGGGGAAAACACGTGTAGCAAAATATGGAGATGAAGTCCTAGAAGCTATTGAAGCGTATTGTAAAGAAAACGGAATTAACAAGTTTAATGAGCAAAAGAAAGAAGATAAAAAGCCAACCAAACAAATTACTTTTGAATTGTTTAAATCAGGACTTTCAGTAAAAGAAATTGCGAAAGAAAGAAGTTTAACACCTGGTACAATCGAGAATCATTTAGCAAATTATATTTCTTCTGGTGAAATAGATGTTTTAGAATTAATAGCATTAAAGCGTTATAAAAAAATTAGAAATGACATTGAAGAAGCTGGCGAAGTAAAAGGTTTAACTGCGCTGAAAGAAAAAGTAGATGGAAGTATTACTTATATGGAGTTGAAAATGGTTTTAATGTCTATGGAAAGTTAAATGTTTTTGTAAAATAAAATTTTTACTTCAAATCCTTCAAAAGTAATTGCACAGTTTTATGTCCATTCCATTCGTTTTCATCTAAAGTGTAAACAATATCAAAATCATTTTGCACAAAGTCCATTTTATCTCCTAAATTAAAACCAATAGCATTGTAGGTTTTTTTATTATCACCCTGAAAAACATTTAATTTTAAATGCGTTTTATCAGCACCAACTTGTTTTCCGTAGCCATTATCTCTAACACAGGTAGATTTAAATGTAGGCTTCATATTCAAAGGTCCGAAAGGTGACATTTGTTGAATAATTCTAAAAAACTTAGGTGTAATTTCTGATAAATCAATCTCTGCATCCACAGAAATTTCTGGAGTCAATAATTTTTTATCAATGGTTCTTTCAACAACTTCTTCAAACTTATTTTTAAAATTTATGTAATTTTCTGGCAACAAGGTTAAACCTGCAGCATATTTATGCCCGCCGAATTGCTCTATAAACTCTGAGCATTCCTGCAATGCATCATACACATCAAACCCTTTCACAGAACGAGCAGAAGCTGCCAATTTATCACCACTTTTTGTAAAGACTAAAGTAGGTCTGTAATACTTTTCTATCA
>LAQA01000057.1:23520-31340 GCA_000981625.1 Flavobacteriaceae bacterium ASP10-09a | reverse complement strand
TGAAAAACATTGCTCCTGTTCATTATCAATAATTTGAATGATGGCTTGATCAGTAATTTTTTTATCTAGTTCTTTTCTATCAGCATTAAAAATTTCTATTGCAGCAGCAAATTCTATTGCCGAATCTAGATCCATTTCTGTCAACAATTCTACAGCATAATTTCCATGCTTCATTCTTCCTGCAGCATTTATTCTTGGCGCAATAATAAAAACAACATCTGTTATCGTAAGTTCAGTCTTTTTCGTTTGATGTATGATAGCTTTAATCCCGTTTCTAGGACTTTGGTTAATTACTTTCAAACCATGGTAAGCCAAAACTCGATTCTCACCACTCATAGGTACAATATCTGCAGCAATTGCAGTTGCTACTAGATCTAAATAAGGCACAAAGTCTTCAATAGTTTGATTTCTAGAAACACCCAAAGCCTGAATAAGTTTAAACCCAACTCCACATCCACACAGTTCATCGAAAGGATAGTTACAATCTTCTCTTTTTGCATTTAAAATAGCCACTGCTTTTGGGATTTCTAACCCAGGTTTATGGTGATCACAAATTATAAAATCAATCTTTTTTTCTGAAGCATATGCTATCTTATCAATCGCTTTTATGCCACAATCTAGTGCAATAATTAAAGAAAAATCATTGTCATTAGCAAAATCAATTCCTAGATAAGAAACCCCATAACCTTCTGCATATCTATCTGGAATGTAGGTTGCTATATTCGGCGTTATTGTTTTTAAGTAGGAAGAAACTAAAGAAACAGCCGTTGTCCCATCTACATCATAATCGCCATAGATTAAAATATTTTCGTTGTTAGAAATTGCATTTTCAATTCTTGCAACTGCAACATCCATATCCTTCATTAAAAAAGGATCATGAATTTCCTCTAAACTTGGGCGAAAGTAATTTTTTGCATCCTCAAATGTTTCAATGTTTCTTTGACAAAGAATGGATGCAATAATTGTATCAACTTGAAGTTCTTTAGCTAATTTATGTACTTTTTCTTTTTCGGGTTGTGATTTTAACGTCCATCTCATAGCAACTTTTTGCGAGTTTAGTTAAGTATTAGATTTTATGTAAGTGAATCTCTATAGAAATTTCTGCAAATTGTCTAAACATTTCCATCACTCCACAGTATTTTGTTACTGATAAATTTACTGCATTTTGAATTTTTTCAGGCTGTAATTCAGAATCATAAAAATAATAATCTACTTTTACTTTATTGTAAAATTTAGGATGTTCATCCGTTAATTCGGCTGTAACTTCAATCTTAAAATCTGCAACTTCTGCACGCATTTTCTTTAATAAAGAAACGACATCTAAACCAGAGCAACCTGCTAAAGAAGATAACATTAGCGCTTTTGGTCCAAAACCAACTGTGTCTTTATTTTCTTCATCAGCAGCAGAAAACATTGTTAATTTATGTCCACTTGGATTATCTGATTCAAATTGCTCTTTTTGAGTCCAAACTGTTGTAACTATATTTTTAACCATTATTTATATAAATTTTAAAATTGATATGCTAAATTGTGCTTTCTTACAAAAATAAGAAAACGCATATAATTTAATGATTAAAAAGGATAAATCTCTACAGTTTAAAAATAAAATATTTATTTTTATTTTTTTGATAGTAACTTCATTTTCATATTCACAGACAAATAACCCTCCAGAAATTACGGCGGATGGGAGGCAAGCTTTTTGTGTTGGAAACCCTATAAATATTGTAACCGATTTTTCTATTACAGATACTGATGACGCTACAATAGAGTCGTTTTTTATCCAAATTTCTTCTGGATATCAAATAAATTTTGATCGTTTAGAATTAGTTGGCTTTCACCCTAATATTTCAGAATTGTGGGATATAAATGAAGGTAAATTAACCTTAATTGCTTCTAGTAACGGCTCAGAAATTTTATTTTCTGACTTAGAAAATGCAGTAAAAGATGTCATTTTTAGAACATCTGCAACAAATATAGTAGAAGAAAAGTCATTTTCTCTATCAATTGGAGATGCTAATTACTTGCCATCTACAGATCATTTTTATGAATTTGTTGCTGAACAAAGTATTACTTGGACCAATGCAAAAGTTGCTGCAGAAAACAAAACTTATTATGGAAGACAAGGTTATTTAGCTACGTTAACAACTCAAGAAGAAGCAGATTTTGCTGGTAAACAAGCCTCTGGTCCTGGTTGGATTGGCGGCTCTGATGAAGAAACAGAAAGTGTTTGGAAATGGGTAACTGGTCCAGAAGCTGGTACAAATTTTTGGAACGGAGAAATAAATGGAACAACTCCTAATTTCGCTTTTTGGAATATCAATGAACCTAACAATCAAGGAAATGAAGATTATGCTCATATTACAGATCCTTCTATTGGAGTTCGTGGAGCATGGAATGATTTACCTAATGAAGGCGGAACAGGCTTATATATTCCAAGAGGTTATATTGTTGAATATGGAGTTCCTAGTGATTCTCCTTTAAATATTGTAGCAACAACAAGTATTTACATTCCTCAAATTACATCAACAATAGAAGCAACAATTTGTGAAATTGGTACAGCAACCATAAGTGCTATTCCTAGTGAAGGAAATATTCTATGGTTTGATGCTGAAGTTTTAGGAACTCAATTATTTACTTCTGGAAATAGTTTCACTACGCCAATATTAACAGCTTCAAAGACATATTATGCAACAGTTTCTGTGAATGGATGCTCGAGTCTAGATAGAACTGCAATAACGGTTACAGTAAACCAGAGACCAACGATTACAAGTACGACTGATGATTTAATTTGTTACGGATCTGCAGCTTTAAGTGCAACTCCATCCACAGGAAATGTAGATTGGTATGATTCTCTAACAAGCACTACTCCTATTTTTACAGGAAACGATTTTGAAACCCCAACTCTCAATGCAACAACTTCTTATTACGTTAAAGCCAATATTTCTGGATGTTCATCTTCTACTAGAACTGAAGTAATCGCAAAAGTTGAAAACACAATTCCTGATTTTGATTTAATGCAAGACATTTATGTATTGTGTAATAATGTAGGATCTGTTACACTAGAAACCGTAAATCAACAAGCTAATTATAGCTATGTTTGGAAAAAAGAAGGGGTATCTATTTCTGGGAATAATTCTTCAATTTCTATTAATAGTAATGGAAATTACACCGTAAGTGCAATTTCTGAAGCTGGTTGTGAATCGAGTGAAAAGGCTGTGTTAGTTAGAAGCTCAGAGAAAGCAAATATTACAAAAGATAATGTAACTATCGTTGATAATTCTAGTAATAATACAATTTATGTTCCTAATTTAAATTTAGGAATTGGGGACTATGAATTTTCTTTAGATGATGAATTTGGCACTTACAAAGAGCAATGTTTTTTCAGCAATATTTCTACAGGTATTCATACATTATACATCAAAGATAAATTTGGTTGTGAAACTCAAGAATATCAATTTTCTATTTTAGAGTATCCAAAGTTTTTTACACCAAATGAAGATGGTGATAATGATATTTGGAAAATAGAAGGTTATAAAAAAGGTTTTTACACCATTTCTGAAGTTTATATTTATAACAGGTTTGGAAAATTAATTTATACAATTGACAAAAATAGTGAAGGTTGGAATGGCCAGTCTGAAAACCAAAAATCACCTTCAAATGATTATTGGTATAAAACTATTTTAACAGATATAAATGGGTATTCTGTAGAAAAAAGAGGAAATTTCAGTTTAATAAGAAATTAAAGCTCCTACTAATTGATGTAGTTGTTCTTTAGTATGATAGGCGTTTAACACAATTATGTTCTTTTTTTGTTAGTCTTGGATAATAAGAACTTGTAACTACAATTTTTTTAGTCAATACATAAACGCCTATATTTTCATAATCTATAAAGAGAATAGGATCGTTTTTAGAAATATTAATTTCATTTATTTGATTCCGTTTTTATTACATATAATTACAATTTTCTTGTAATTTGTATAGCTGATCTTCATAAATTTTGTGCGTCTAAAAGGCTTTCTAAAAGAGCCATTGTATTTGTAGATTCTCTAGTTGCATACTTAAAGTAATGTTACTCCAATTCCGTTTGTATCAGCATAAGAAATAACCCCCTTTTTTATAATTATTCCAGTAGCAACATCTTCTTTTAACAAAAGACTCCCATCCATATCTACATAATCTAATAATGGTAATAAATGTGCAATTGCAGAAATACCAACGGTAGATTCTGTCATACATCCAACCATTGTTTTTAAGCCTAACCTTTTTGCATTTTCTAACATTCTTTTACCAGGTGTTAAACCTCCGCATTTTGTGAGTTTTACGTTAATACCATGAAACAAACCAACACATTTTTCAACATCATTTTCTACAATACAACTTTCATCAGCAATAATTGGTAACGCAGAATTTTTAAAGAGTTTTTTAGCCCCTATAATATCATTTGCTTTTAAAGGTTGCTCTAAAAACTCGACGCCTAATTCTTTTAGTTTGTATGAATTTTTGATGGCTTCATCTGCAGACCATCCACAATTTGCATCAATTCTAAAAATAGCATTTGTGTGTTTTCTAAGTTCTGTTACAATTTCAATATCGTTCTCTGTACCTAATTTTATTTTATAAATCGGCCAAGGAAGTTCTTTCATCTTTTGAACCATTCTTTCTGTAGAATCGATACCAATCGTATAATCAGTCATTGGATTTTTATCAATTTGAAAACCCCAAACCTCATATAATTTTTTATTTTTTTTCCGTGCATACAAATCGTTAAAAGCCATATCTAAAGCACATAAGGCAAACATGTTTTCTTTAAACAGTGGCTGTAATTCCTGCCAAAAAACTTCAGGTTTTTCATTAGTTAAGGACACTATTAGAGTCTCATTTTCTAAAATAAGACGTTTCATTTTATCAATAGTACAATTGTAATAGGGATTTGATGTTGCTTCACCAAAACCAGAAATTCCATCAGAAATTAATTCTACAATTAAAGTTTCTTGAAAGTCATGAGACTCTCTAGAAATCGTAAAAGTGTGTTTTAATTCAAGATTAAAAGAATGTAGTTTAATTTCCATTTTTAAAAGGTATTTTTAGGGTAAAATTCTAAAATTAGAATTCTAATATAAAATAAAAATATGGCATTAGTAACACCTTTAACAGCAGAACATGATTTAGAAACAAAAGAATTAGCAGAATTTTTTAATGAAACTTTAGGATTTTGCCCAAATTCTGTTTTAACAATGCAACGTAGACCTGAAATTTCTAAAGCGTTTATCAATCTAAATAAAGCAGTTATGGCAAATGGTGGTAGGGTTACTTCTGCCTTAAAAAGAATGATTGCTTGGGTTTCTAGTAACACTTCAGGTTGCAGATATTGCCAAGCACATGCGATTAGGGCTGCAGAACGTTATGGAGCAAAACAAGAGCAATTAGATAATATTTGGGAGTATCGGACAAATGCTGCATTTTCTGATGCAGAAAGAGCAGCTTTAGATTTTTCTTTGGCAGCCTCAATGGTTCCTAATGCTGTAGATGCAAAAATTAAAAAGGAATTGTATACATATTGGAATGAAGGTGAAATTGTAGAAATGTTAGGCGTAATTTCTCTTTTTGGATATTTAAATAGATGGAATGATTCCATGGGGACAAGTCTAGAAGAAGACGCTATTGATAGTGGAAACACGTTTTTAGGAAAACATGGTTTTGAAGTTGGAAAACATGATGGTTCTAAATACTAAGAATAAAATTTAATGATTAGAAACACTATTTCTGCTGAATTTACAACAGTAATTGTTGCTGTTTTCTATTTCTCATCCTGGAGTTTTTGTGTAATTATTGATGAAATTGAATCTATTAATTTTTGAGATTTTGCTATTTCCTTGTTCATTAATTTTTCATCAGAAACGATGCCTAAGGTTGTTGCAAAAGATTTTTGATACCAATCTTTCCAAGCAGAAATAATTTGGAGTTGTGTTGCTATCGCATCTCCTTTATTTATAGCGATTTCACTTTGTTTAAGTTCTTCATTTAAACGTTTTACAGCAGCTCTTTCTAAATCTAATAAAATAGATTTTGCAGTTTTTTCATCAGCATTTAACAACGTATATGCTGATATTAAAGCAGCTGTACCTACATTTTTTAAAGTCGTTTTAGAAACTTTATCAATTCTATCATTATCTGTATGATAAAACTGATCTGTAAAATGCCAGAACAAAACACTTGGTATATTTTCTCTTAAAAACGGAACATGATCGCTTCCTCCTTCAAACGGATTTGTACCTACAACCCAATTTGCTCTTTTGCCTTGTTCTTTAAATTTATCAATTAAAAAATCATTTAAATAATGAGGTTTCATTTGCTCTAATTTCATTTTAGACCCACCCCATTCTGTATGTTTATCATTTCCACGTGTCCAAATTGCACTTGGATCTGGCATTTTTTCAATTAAAAAAGTTCCACCTGTTTTCTCAGTATCTTCTCCAACCATATCTAAAGAAATTCCCCATTTAATGTCTTTTGCTCTAATTGAATCTTCTTTTACATACCTTCTAGTCGATAGAATTTCATCACCCCATAAAAAGGTTAAGGTTCTTTTTGGTTGGTATTGTTTTTGTTTGATAAACATTGCAGTTAATGAAGCCATTTCTAATGCCACTCCGACACCTGTAGCGTTATCATTTGCACCTGGTTCTTGGATGTGCGCACTAAAAATTAAACGTTCTTTTTGGCTATTACTTCCTTTAACATCTGCAATAATTGTTAATTCTTCTGAAGGATAAATATTAGTTTCAATTTTTACATTTAGAGTTGTTCTTCCTTTCTCTAAAGATTTTTTTAAACGTTCTTTTGCAGCAAAAGACATCGCAATTGCCCAAGATTTATTTATAGTATCTAAAGGAATTGAACGAAACTGAATTGAAGTTGTGTTTTTTTCGGGCTGTAAATAAGAAGGGTTGTTATACGTCATAATTCCTGCAGCCTTCCCTTCAATAATTGCAGATTTATATATTTTATAGGGACTTGTTTCTGCAAAAACTATTTTTCCTTTCACATCTATATCTGTAATTTTTTTGATGTCTTTTATATATATAACTTCCGCAGAAACTCCTTCTTTTGAAGTACTATAGGAATTTAAAGCAATCATGTTTCTGTTAGAATGGTGTGCTAAAAGGGGTTCTTCTTTTTCACCTTCAATTTCTACACTTGCGTTGACAGATTCCCAAGTTGGATTTTTAAGTGGACGCTTTTCGATTCTATAAGTTAAAATAGCTGTTTCTGTTGCGTTTTTTTCTAAAATATATCCTGCGTTTTCTAGTTCTTCAGCAATCTTATAAATGCTTTTGTTAAAACCGGTATTACCAACAATTCTCCAGTATTTCTCAACAAAAGAAGTCGTCTTAAAAGCTAAATCACCCGTAAATTCTTGATTGATAATATCCGCATAATTAGAGGGAGATAATACAATTGGTTTATCCTTTTTACAATTGACTAACAAGATCGATATCAATAAAAAAGTAATTGCTTTTTTAAACATTATTTTATTTTTAGGAACTAAAAATAGTCCTTTTAATTGATAATTTAATCAAGTCTTTTTTTAAATTATTTACAAAAGAAACTCCATGAAACAAGATTTACAAGAAGTACTTAAAACTATCATTAGATTTAATCATGGAAAAGATGACCTAAATGTAGCTTCTCTAATTGTTGATCATTTAGGATAACAAGGTTCATAAAGAATTACTCATATTAGGAATTAAAAACAGGCTAGAATTTTCAATAACATAAAGAAAATTAAAAGTTATGAAGAAACATTTTTATTAATTATG
>LAQA01000057.1:18010-23428 GCA_000981625.1 Flavobacteriaceae bacterium ASP10-09a | reverse complement strand
TTTAAAAATATATTTTCATAATTCGTTTATTGACTTCTTACGCACGGTGAATAACTAAAAAGTAACGTTAAAATAAACTAAAAGAGGTCTGATTTATTGATTAAATTGTTTGCTGCCACTCCTAAATAATTGTTTCATATCATATATATATCTGTCTATCAATTTGTTGATCTAATGAAATAAAGGTTTCAGTTCTAGAAACACCTTTAATACTTTGAATATCCTTATTTAAAAGATGCATTAAGTCTTCATTATTTTTACATAGAATCTTTATGAAAATTGCATAATTACCTGTTGTATAATGGCTTTCTATAACCTCTGGGATGTCTTTTAATCTTTTTATTGCTGAAGAATATAAACTAGAAGAATCTAAAAAAACACCAACAAAAGCTGTTGTTGTATATCCTAAAGATTTAGGATTTATCACCATTTTATAGCCGTCAATTAATTGAGATTTTTCTAATTTTCTTAAACGCTGATGAATGGCCGCTCCAGAAATACCTACTTCTCTAGCAATGCTTAATACAGGGGTTCTAGCGTCTTTTACTAATCTTTTTATAATAATTTTATCAATCCCGTCAATTTTCATTCTGAAACATTTTAGGCTAAAGATAAAAAAAATAGAGAATACGTAAGTGTATTCTCTATTTTAATATATTATTGAAACTATATTTTAATTTAAGGTTTCATTACAAAATCTTCCATAAATTTAGTTGTATAATTACCTGCAACATAATCTGGGTGATCCATTAATTGCCTGTGAAAAGGGATTGTTGTTTTAATTCCTTCAATTACAAATTCATCTAAAGCACGTTTCATTTTATTAATTGCTTCTTCTCTTGTTTGAGCAGTCACAATTAATTTTGCAATCATAGAATCGTAATTTGACGGAATCATATAACCTGCATACACATGAGTATCCATTCTTACTCCATGACCACCAGGAGCATGAAAAGTAGTAACTTTTCCTGGATTAGGTCTAAAGTTATTATAAGGGTCTTCAGCATTAATTCTACATTCTATAGAATGCAATTGTGGGTAATAATTTTTTCCTGAAATTGGAACTCCTGCTGCTACTAAAATTTGCTCACGAACTAAGTCGTAATTCACAACTTCTTCAGTAATTGGATGCTCTACTTGTATACGAGTATTCATCTCCATAAAGTAAAAATTTCTATGTTTATCAACCAAAAACTCTACTGTTCCTGCACCTTCATATTTAATGTATTCTGCCGCTTTTACAGCTGCAGTACCCATACTCTCTCTCAATTCATCAGTCATGAAAGGAGAAGGTGTTTCTTCTGTTAATTTTTGGTGACGTCTTTGTACAGAACAATCTCTTTCTGACAAATGACAAGCTTTACCGTAAGAATCTCCAACTATCTGAATCTCAATATGTCTTGGCTCCTCAATCAGCTTTTCCATATACATATCGTCATTTCCGAAGGCAGCTTTACTTTCTTGTCTTGCAGAGTCCCAAGCTTCTTTTAAGTCTTCAGATTTCCAAACGGCACGCATTCCTTTACCTCCACCTCCAGCAGAAGCTTTTAGCATCACAGGATAACCTGTTTCTACAGCTAACTTCTCACATTCTTCAAAGTCAGCAATTATACCTTCAGATCCAGGCACACAGGGCACGCCTGCTTCAATCATCGTAGACTTTGCGTTGGCTTTGTCTCCCATTTGATCTATCATTCTACCTGAAGCTCCAATAAATTTTATGTTATGCTCTTCACATAAATTAGAAAATTTAGCATTTTCAGATAAGAATCCGTATCCTGGATGAATAGCATCTGCATTTGTTATTTCTGCAGCCGCTATAATGTTAGACATTTTTAAGTAAGACTCACTACTAGGAGCTGGACCTATACAAACAGCCTCATCAGCAAATCTAACATGTAAGCTTTCTTCATCTGCTTTAGAATAAACAGCAACTGTTTTTATGCCCATTTCTTTACAGGTTCTAATTACACGTAATGCAATTTCACCTCTATTGGCAATTAATATTTTTTTAAACATCTTTGTTAAGTTAGTTCGTTAGAAAATTGGATTATTGAATTTTTTAAAAAATTAAGGATTTAAAAAATCTAGAAATCTAAGCATCTAAATTAAGATGGATCTACTAAAAATAATGGTTGGTCATATTCTACCGGAGAAGAGTCATCTACTAAAACTTTAACAATTTTACCAGAAACTTCAGATTCAATTTCGTTAAATAATTTCATTGCCTCAATAACACAGACTGTGTCACCGATATTTATATCAGAACCAACTTCAACAAAATTCGGTTTTTCTGGAGCTGATTTTCTGTAAAAAGTTCCAATAATTGGAGATTTTACTGTAATATAATTAGAATCATCATTATCTGCTATTGCGGGTGCAGTAGCTTCTGCTACTGACGGTGCGTTAACTGGAGCTACAACTTGAGGTAAACCTGCTACAGGAGCTGCTTGAACAATTGTAGTTTCTGTTCTTTCAGAACCAGTTTTAATTGTAATCTTTATATCTTCCATTTCTAACTTTACCTCGCTAGCGCCAGATTTTGCTACAAACTTTATAAGATTTTGAATTTCTTTAATATCCATGCTTCTTACTATTTAGTTGATTAGTTGATTAGTTTTTAAGAATTATACGCCCATTTAAGATAAATAGCTCCCCAAGTGAAACCACCACCAAATGCGGCAAAAATTAAATTATCTCCTTTTTTTAATTGATTTTCGTAGTCTGCTAATAAAAGAGGTAAAGTAGCTGATGTTGTGTTTCCATATCTCTGGATATTCATCATTACTTTTTCTGAACCAACACCAACTCTTTTAGCTGTTGCTTCAATGATTCTTTTATTTGCTTGATGTGGTACTAACCATTGAATATCTTCTTCTGTAAGACTATTTCTTGTCAACATCTTTTCTGATACGTCGGCCATATTAGAAACTGCGTATTTAAAAACAGTTTTCCCTTCTTGATAAACGAAATGCTTTTTTTCTTTTACAGTTTCTTCAGTGGGTGGCATTATAGATCCACCTGCTTCAATTCTTAAGAAATCTCTTCCTATTCCATCACTTCTTAAGTACTCATCTTGTAAACCTAAATTTTCTTTATTTGGCTCAAATAAAACAGCACCTGCTCCATCTCCAAAAATAATACAAGTTGCTCTATCCGTATAATCTAAAATTGAAGACATTTTATCAGCACCAATTAATAGTACTTTTTTATACCTCCCAGATTCTATATAGCTAGCTGCACTAGACATCCCAAATAAAAAACTAGAACATGCGGCTTGTAAATCATATGAAAAGGCATTTGTTGCACCAATTTCTGAAGCTACATATGCAGCTGTTGATGCTACTGGTAAATCTGGAGTTGCAGTTCCTACAATTACCAAGTCTATTTCTTCAGGGTTTATTTTTGCTTTTCGAATTAAATCTTCTGCAGATTTTATTGCCATGTATGAAGTACCTAATCCTTCGCCTTTTAGAATTCTTCTTTCTTTAATTCCTGTTCTAGAAGTAATCCACTCATCATTAGTATCTACATAAGATTCTAACTCCTTATTAGTTAAAACATATTCAGGAACATACTTCCCTACTGCTGTAATTGCTGCAGTGATTTTTGTCATAATAATTGTTTGTTACCAAGTAATTTGGAAAATCAAAAGTAGTGAAAAAAATTTCACTTTTTTACGTAAAAATCATCAAAAGAGATAGTTTCTACTTAGAAAACGTAAAAAAACCCTCAAAATTGAGGGTTTTTGTGTGTTTTTAGAAGGTTGTTTCTAAGCTTCTGCGGCAGCAGATGCAGATTCTAAAACAATTTGTCCTCTGTAATAAAGTTTTCCTTCATGCCAGTGAGCTCTGTGATATAAATGAGATTCTCCAGTTGTTGGATCTGTAGCTATCTGTTGATAAGATGCTTTATAATGTGTTCTCCTTTTATCTCTTCTTGTTTTGGATATTTTTCTTTTAGGATGTGCCATTTTATGTCTTTTTTTCTGTTATTAAATTCTTTAATTTATCCCACCTTGGGTCTGTATTTACTACAGGGTTTTCTTCTTTTATTGTTAGTTCTTTTAGTTTGTTAATTGCTTCAGATTCCATAGTGCCATCTAATACTTTTGGATGGATTCTTTTATTAGGAACTGCTAAAACAATCATTTCATAAATAAACTGGGCTACATTAAACTCATATGCTTCATGAGGCAATATTAAAATCTCCTCATTATCATCATTATATACTGGTCCAAAATTCACTACTAATGGTAATTCTGATGAAACTTCTTGATGAAATAACTCATTAGTTAAATCACAAGGAACTTCAACGGTACCTTCTGCAGTAAAAACCAGCTCAAGTAATGTGCTTTTTTTTACGAATGTTAGCGAAACTTCTATTGATGAACTTATATATTCATCAAAATTAAAAGCTTCAAAGAACTTATTATCAATTGTATAATCGAACAGATGATTCCCTTCTTTTAATCCTACAAACTGTATGTCGAACTGTTTCAAGTATTTCATTATCAAACATCAATTGAGCCGGCAAATATACAAAAAAATGTATTTCTGCAATATTTTATATGAAAAAAAAACATCCTTTATTTATTTATTTATATTAAAGGACTTTTAGTGAGCTCTAAATACTCATTTCTAGTTTTAAAAACTTGAATTGCAGTAAACAAAGCTTCTGAAAATGAGGATGAATTTGCTGTATTTTTCCCTGCAATATCATAACCTGTTCCGTGATCTGGTGAAGTTCTAATATGACTTAAACCCGCTGTAAAGTTAACTCCTTTTCCAAAGGACAATGCTTTGAAAGGCGCTAAACCTTGATCGTGATAAGTTGCTAAAACGCCATCAAATTGCTTGTAAGTTTCAGAGCCAAAGAAACCATCTGCTGCATATGGTCCAAAAACTAATTTTCCTGTTTCTTTTATCTCTGAAATAGTAGGTCTAATAATTTCGTCATCTTCTTTACCGATTACACCTTTATCTCCACAATGTGGATTTAAAGATAAAACAGCAATCTTAGGTTTATTAATCCCAAAATCTTTCATCAATGACTCGTGCATTGTTTCAATCTTACTTTTAATCAATTCTGGAGTAATAGATTCTGCGACTTTAGCGATTGGAATATGGCCCGTAATTAAGCCTATTCGTAATTCATCAGTCATTAAAATCATTAAACTCTTACCTTCTAAGTTCGCCTCTAAATACTCTGTATGACCAGGAAAATTAAAGGTATCTGATTGTATATTTTCTTTATTGATTGGAGCAGTAAGTAAAACATCAATCTTATTCTCACTTAAATGTTCTACGGCAGACGCTAAAGATTTTGCTGCATATTCACCAGAAATTTTGGTTGTTTTACCAAGTTCTATAGCAACTTCCTCTTTCCAAATATTTAAAACATTTATTTTAGTATGAT
>LAQA01000057.1:12988-17866 GCA_000981625.1 Flavobacteriaceae bacterium ASP10-09a | reverse complement strand
TCCAATTGAAATTCCAACGATTATTTTATCAGATTTTTCCATATAACTCTTGTAATATTGCTATTTTTGATGTGTACAAAAGTAACCAAATTTTAGAGATATGTTTACAGGAATTATAGAAACACTTGGTGTTGTAAAAAATGTTAAAAAAGAGCAAGAAAATGTTCATTTAACAATTAAAAGTAACATTACAAATGAGTTAAAAATTGATCAAAGCGTCGCTCATAATGGCGTTTGTTTAACAGTTGTTGCTATTGATAAGGACGAATACACTGTCACTGCAATTAAAGAAACTTTAGACAAAAGTAATATTGGAAGGCTAAAAAATACTGAAATTATAAACTTGGAACGTGCCATGAAAATGGGTGACCGATTAGATGGACATATTGTACAGGGCCATGTTGATGAAACTGGAGTTTGCAAGAACATTAAAGACGAAAACGGCAGTACAGTCTGTACTTTTCACTATAAATCTAGTAAGAATAACATCACAATAGAAAAAGGTTCTATTACTGTAAATGGTGTAAGTTTAACTGTAGTAAATTCTAAACAAGATGAATTTAGTGTTGCA
The DNA here is from genome assembly GCA_000981625.1 of Flavobacteriaceae bacterium ASP10-09a. Taxonomy (GTDB): domain Bacteria; phylum Bacteroidota; class Bacteroidia; order Flavobacteriales; family Flavobacteriaceae; genus Polaribacter. The sequence continues at coordinate 17,295 of LAQA01000057.1, read as the reverse complement.
ATTATTCCTTACACATGGGAGCATACCACCTTTAAAACCTTACAAGTTAATGATGTTGTAAACCTAGAATTTGATGTAATTGGAAAATATGTGGCTCGATTAACTGCTTTTAATAGTTAAACCTTCCCTTCCTTTTTATGTAAAAAACGGGTAAGTTTCATAGAAAGATCTAACAAAATAATTTTTGCGTTTCCATTTCTTTCTATGTGGTACATGGCTTCATTCAATTCTTTTTCAATTTCCAGAATGTTTCCCGAATGTACAAAAGGTGCAAATTTAGACAAATTAAAACCTGATTCTGTTTCCATAAAAACCAACTGATCAGACTTATAGTTCGTTAATAAAGCTTGCCTAAAGAATTGTAAACAATAGTCTAAAAATCGTTTTTGAGTTTCTCTTCCTGTTTTTGAAATAGTATCAGACCACAAAATTAATTGCTGGACAACCGAAGCATCTCCTTTGGCTCTAAAAGCTGTTCTTATCCAGGCGATAAACCATTCTTCAAAAATTAAATCACTAGAATCATTTTGTAATAAATGTAATGCTTTGTTATAATTTCCTTCTGCTTGATGTGCGATTTTTGCAGCTTCATTATCAGCAACTTGATTATTTACTATCAAAGAACTTGCAATATCCTGTTCACTTAAGGCAGGAAAATGTAATGCTTGACAGCGTGATCTTATGGTGTTTATAATCTGTTCTTCGTTTTCAGTAATCAATAAAAACACTGTTTTATTAGGTGGCTCTTCTATCAATTTTAATAATTTGTTGGCTGCAGCAATATTCATTTTTTCTGCCATCCAAATAATCATTACTTTAAAACCACCCTCGTAACTTTTAAGTTTTAACTTTTTAACAACCGCTTCAGATTCATCAACACCAATTAAACCTTGTTTATTTTCGACACCTATATGTTGTAGCCAATTAAATAAGCTTCCATAAGGTTGCGTTGCTATAAATTCTCGCCAATCATCTAAAAACAAATCACTTACAGCGTGTTTTTTTACCGAATCATTTGTTGTTACAGGAAATGCAAAGTGTAAATCTGGATGCTGTAATTTGTTGCATTTTATGTTACAAGTGTCTATATCATCAGAAAAATTACATAATAAAAATTGTGCATACGCAATTGCCATTGGCAAAGTACCACAGCCTTCTTTACCTACAAATAATTGTGCATGTGGAATTCTCCCGTTCTCAGCAGACTTTTGCAAATGTTTCTTAATGTGTTCTTGACCTATAATTTGGTTGAAAAGCATCTGCAAATATAACAGATAAATTTACGCAAACGTTATCTTAATTTTTGAGTTTTCAATTTTAGTAAACCTAAATAAAAAAGTATTTTTGCTAAAAATAGATCAACAAAAATGAAAACACTGAAAGATTTTAATTTCAAAAATAAAAAAGCAATTATCCGTGTAGATTTTAATGTGCCTTTAAATGATAAATTTGAAGTTACAGATGCTACAAGAATTGAAGCTGCTAAATCTACTATTATTAAGGTTTTAGAAGATGGAGGAAGTTGTGTTTTAATGTCACATTTAGGTCGTCCAAAAGGAAGACAAGAAGAATTTTCTTTACGACATATTGTTACAAAAATAAAAGAGGCTTTAGGTGTTAATGTTAAATTTGTTGAGGATTGTATTGGTGAAAAAGCTGAAGAAGCGGTCGCTAATTTAGAAAATGGAGAAATTTTATTACTTGAAAATCTTCGTTTTTATGATGAAGAGAAAAAAGGAGATGTTGCTTTTGCAGAAAAACTTGCTAAACTAGGCGATATTTATGTAAATGATGCTTTTGGAACTGCACACAGAGCGCATGCATCGACTACAATTATTGCACAATTTTTTGAAGAAAACAGCTGCTTTGGGAACTTATTAGCTAGAGAAATTGAGAGTATAGATAAGGTTTTAAACAATTCTGAAAAACCAGTTTTAGCAATTTTAGGAGGCGCAAAAGTATCCTCGAAAATTACTGTAATTGAAAATATTTTAGACAAAGTAGATCATTTAATTATTGGTGGCGGAATGAGTTTTACATTCGTAAAAGCGCAAGGTGGAACTGTAGGGGACTCTATTTGTGAAGATGATAAAATGGAGTTGGCTTTAACTATTTTAAAGCAAGCAAAAGAAAAAGGTGTAGAAGTTCATATTCCTGTTGATGTTATTGCTGCAGATGACTTTAGCAACGATGCAAATACTCAGATTTTAGATATTTATCAAATTCCTGATGGTTGGCAAGGACTTGATGCTGGACCAAAATCTAGAGAAAATTTTGATGTAGTTATAAATAAGTGTAAAACCATTTTATGGAACGGCCCTTTAGGTGTTTTTGAAATGGAATCTTTTGCTGCAGGTACAATTGCACTAGGACATTCTATTGATAAAGCAACAGAAAACGGAGCATTTTCTCTTGTTGGTGGTGGTGATTCTGTTGCCGCTGTAAAACAATTTGGTTTTGCTGATAAAGTAAGTTATGTTTCTACGGGTGGTGGTGCAATGCTAGAAATGTTAGAGGGCAAATCTTTACCTGGAATTGAGGCTATATTGAAATAAAGATTCTTAAAAAATATGTTAAAAAAGTTCTCAGGGTTGAGAACTTTTTTTTATGACTTTATTTAGTCTTAAATAAGCCTTATTTTTGTTCTTTTCTAAAAAATTACAGAACATAATGAAATACACAACATTACCAAATACAGATATAAAGGTTTCTAAAATTTGTTTAGGAACGATGACTTGGGGAAACCAAAATTCAGAAGCAGAAGCTTATGAACAAATGGATTATGCTTTAGGGCAAGGTGTAAATTTCTTTGACACAGCAGAGTTATATCCTGTTCCTGCAACCCCAGAAACCTATGCAGAAACTGAAAGAATTATTGGAAATTGGTTTCATAAAACAGGTAATCGAGAAAAGGTAGTTTTAGCGAGTAAAATTGCTGGAGGAGGACCTTACACAGCGCATATTAGAGAAAATGGTTTTAGTAAAAAAGGTATCACAGAAGCTATAGAAAATAGCTTACAACGCCTACAAACAGATTATATTGATCTGTATCAATTACACTGGCCATCTAGAGGTGTAAACTGTTTTGGAGTCAGAGATTATCCTTTTAAAACCGCAGCCAAAGAAGCAGAAAATCATCTAGAAATTTTAGAAACTTTAAACGGTTTCATTAAACAAGGAAAGATAAAACATATCGGTTTGTCTAACGAAACACCTTGGGGAACTATGAAATATCTACAAGCTTCAGATCAATATAATTTACCAAGACCTATAACAATTCAGAATTCCTATTCTTTAATTCATAGAGGTTATGAAGTTGGAATGTCTGAAGTTTCTATGAGAGAAAATATTGGTTTATTAGCATATTCGCCGCTAGCACAAGGTGTTTTGTCGGGAAAATATTTAAAAGGTAATTTACCCGAAGGCGCAAGAGGAACTTTGTTTCCAAGGTTTATTGCGAGATACCGAAATGAAGGTTCTGATGCTGCTGTTCTAAAATATTTAGAAATCGCTGAGAAAAATAATTTAACACTTACAGAATTGTCTTTGGCTTTTATAAATCAGTTGCCATTTATAACAAGTAATATTATTGGAGCTACAAAAATGAGTCAGTTAAAAGAGAATATCAATTCTATAAATATTAATTTATCTGATGAAGTTATTGCTGAAATAAATGCAGTTCATGACTTAATTCCTAATCCTGCCCCTTAAAAAAGAGGTCTATTTAATTTCTTAAAAAAATAACACTTTTAAAATAAAAAGCCAGAGAATATCAATTGATATTCTCTGGCTTTTTATTTAATAAATTTAATAAATTTAGAAGCCTTTTATTTTAAATTTTAAAAAGATTATTGAGTTATCTTATATAAAAAATCCCCAATAATTTCGCCCGCATTATATAATTGTTCGATAATAAAAAGACCCAAAGATAATGCTATCATTAAATTGATATTTCTTTTATATTTTTTTTGATAATAACTGATACTTCAGAATGGTTTTATCAATAAAAAAAATACTTTCTTCCGTTTTCATACTCTTTATACTACTTTTTATATCTATAATTTAGTCACGCTATTATCCTTCAATTGGTATGCTTGTTCACTTTCTTTACAAGTTGCAAAACCTCGTTCACTAAAATCTAATCTATGTCCGAATTCGCTAACCCAACCTATTTGTTTTGACGGATTTCCAACAACCAAAGCAAACGGCAAAACTTCTTTTGTAACAACAGCTCCTGCTCCGATAAAAGCGAATTCACCAATATCGTTTCCACAAACAATCGTTGCGTTAGCACCAATACTTGCGCC
>LAQA01000057.1:2845-12925 GCA_000981625.1 Flavobacteriaceae bacterium ASP10-09a | reverse complement strand
CCATAGATGGTCCTAAAAAAACATTGTCTTCACAAATAACGCCTGTATAAATAGAAACGTTGTTTTGTACTTTTACATTTTTTCCTAAAACAACTTCAGGAGAAATGACTACATTTTGTCCCAAATTACAAGATTCGCCAATAATACAATTAGACATAATATGACTAAAATGCCAAATTTTTGTGCCTTTACCTATGGTACAATTGTCATCTATAACGGCCGTTTCGTGTGCGAAATAATCCATAAACTATTAATATTCTGTATTATTAATTTTCTCTTTCATACAAATTTCTTTTGCTGATGAAGTTCCTATTCTATCAACTCCTATCGAAATCATTTTTAAAGCTGTACCATAATCTTTAACACCACCTGCTGCTTTTATTTGCAATGGTTTCGCGTTTTCAGAAATAAGCTTCATAGTTTCAAAAGTAGCACCACTTGGTTTGTTATTTTCGGTTTTAAAAAAACCTGTGGATGATTTTACAAACACTTTTTTAACGTCACTAACATCAAAATTTTCGAGAATAACTCCTTTTATCAATTGTGAAATTACAATAATTTCTTCTGTTGTTAAGGCAGCAACTTCTATGATCCATTTTACAACCTTATTATTTTCTAAACAGAGTTTAGTTACAGAAAAAACTTCCGCTTTTATCAAATTGATTTTACCTTCTTTAAAAGCGGTGTAATTCACAACAAAATCAAGTTCGTCAGCTTCTAAAATAATTGCTTTTTTGGCTTCTTCTAATTTTATTTCTTTAGATGAATCACCTTCCGGAAAATCAATTACAGTTCCTATTAAAAAATCAGCTTTAGATGCCGATAGCATTTTTTTTGCTAAGGATATATATTTTACACGAATCATCACTAATTTATAGTCATATAAAATAGCTTCATTTATTAAATCAATTACTTTTTGTTGATTTTCTTCTTCTGTGATATTAGCTTGAGCTGCTGTCTTTAAATAAGTAGCATCTAAAAATTTATTAATTTTCATACGATCAAAAATACGGAATAATAGAAACCCAACTTAAGGTTGGGTTAAATTTTTAATTTACTTGAAACGAAATAGGTAATGTATACCGAACCTTTACCGCTTTATTACTCTGTCTACCTGGAGTAAACTTAGGAAGCTTCTCAATTAATTGTTGCGTTTCTTTTTTTAATCTTACATGCGGTGCTCTAATTTTTACATCAACAATATTTCCTTGATTATCAATAATAAACTGCGTTTTAATTTTATATTTTCCTGAAGACAGTCCTACTTCATTTACTAATTCTGTATCAAAATTACGCTGTACGAATCGCTTCATTTTTTTATCAAAACATTTTTTATTCTCTTCTTTTGATAAACCCTCACAACCTTTAAAAATAGGTGCATTTTGTATCATTATATAGGGTACCGTTTCTGGGCCGTCATTAATAGGTATTTCAACTTCAATAATATCATCTGGTTTTAATTGAACAATATCATCTTTTGGTAAATCAATAATCGTTTCAATAACCTTATTATCTCCTTTTTCAATTGGCTCGTCTAAAAGAAATGTATCATTCGTAGGTGGTTCTATAATTGGTTTATTTTTGGGTTCTCTTGAAATAATTACATCTTGCACTTGAGTAATGAAAACAATTTCTGATTGATACGAATTATCAACAACAAAATTCCTTTGCTTTGTTTCGTGTTCAAAAGTGACGTACACGATAAAAAGCACCAATACAAGTCCTAATTGCATAAAAATATTAGAGAACTTTTCTAATTGTTTGGACGGTTGTTTTTTTAAGTTTTTCATAATTAAAAAGTTTTTAACTGTTAAGACTTTGTTAAACCAAAGAATGTGCCAAAAAAATAACCTGTAGGAAATAGCTTTATATAGATGGCTATTAAACCTTTATGATATAAAAAGTTTTAATTTTTAGAAATTAGCGATAATAGTTAAAGCTTTGAAACAAAATAAATATAGAATTTAACTTTGAATCTTTCTAATTTTAAAATGCATTGAAAGCTGTTGCTAAATTTACAAGCAACTGATATTACATTTCTTTTAGATATTAAAATGAGAACGATATATAGTTTTCAACTTTCAGAAAAACTACCAGAAAAAAGATTTTGTGATTATAATTTATAAAGCTTGCAATAAATATGCAAGCCTAAAAATGAAGCTATTTATGAAGATAAAAAAAAAGAACACATTAGATACAAAAGGGATTTTTAAAAACTCCCCCTATTTTAAATGCTTTTCTGCAACTTTTTCTAATTCGTCATACCAATTTTGTCCAAATTTTCTTACCAAACCTTGTTTTACGAACTTATAAACTGGCACTTGCAATTCTTTTCCTAAAGAACAAGCATCATCACAGATTTCCCATTTATGATAATTTACTGCAGAAAACTCAGTATAATCTTTAACTCTTATCGGATATAAATGGCAAGAAACTGGCTTCTTCCAACTTATTTCTCCTTGGTTATAAGCTTCTTCAATGCCACAAAGAGCTGTCTTCTTTTCATCAAAAATTACATAAGCACAATCTGCTCCATTAATTAAAGGTGTTTCTAATTCGCCCCATTCATTGGTAACCCAAGCTCCTTCTTTTTCAATAACGGCAATTCCTTCTTTTCTTAAAAAAGGTTTTACTCTCGGATAAATTTCTTCCAAAATTTTGGCTTCCTCTTTTTCTAATGGGGCTCCAGCGTCACCATTTACACAACAAGCACCCTTGCATGCAGATAAATTACACATAAAATCTTTTTCGATAATATCTTCTGAAACGATTGTTTTTCCTAGTTGAAACATAACCGCAAAAATATGATTATTTTTTTCTATATTTTTACAAATTCATAAAGTTAGTTGACTAATTTTACAAAAAATTAAATTTAATTATTATGAACCTTAACCTAAAAGAAATTATTACTGCATTTATGGTATTATTTGCGGTTATAGATATAATTGGTAACATTCCAATTATTATTGATTTACGTAAAAAAGTAGGTCATATTCAATCTGAAAAAGCATCGCTTATTGCAGGTTTTATTATGATTTTGTTCTTATTTTTAGGTCAAAGTTTATTAAGTTTAATTGGTATTGATGTCAATTCTTTTGCTGTTGCCGGTGCATTTATTTTATTTTTTATTGCTTTAGAAATGATTTTAGGCATCACACTATATAAAGATGATGCAGGTTCTGCACCTACAACTGCAACTGTTTTCCCTTTAGCTTTTCCTTTAATTGCAGGCCCAGGAAGTTTGACAACATTACTTTCTTTAAGAGCAGAATTTGAACTAGAAAACATAATTGTAGCTGTTATTTTAAATGTAATTTTCTTATACATTGTTTTAAAAACATCTTCTAAAATAGAACGTCTAATTGGTCCTTCAGGAATTCAAATAATTCGTAAAATTTTTGGTGTAATTTTATTAGCTATTTCTGTAAAGCTTTTTACTCAAAACATAAAAATGCTTTTTATATAGAATGATTTTTAATGTTTTAATAATTGGCGGTGGAGTTTCGGGAATGCAATGTGCACTTATTTTAGGTTCTGCAAAAAATAAGCCTTTTGCTACTCATAAAAAAATAGGAATTATTATGCATCAAAGAGCTTCTCATTTAGAAAATGCGCTGTTTAATAATGTTTTAGGGTTATCCCCAAAAACATTAGGAAAAGACATCTTGATTGAAGGAAAAAAACAATTAGCTTCTTTATATCCTCATATCTCTCAAATTGAAAATGAGAAAGTTTTATCAGTCAAAGAAATTAATAGTATTTACATAATAGAAACAAACAAGAATAGCTATCAATCTAAAACTATAGTTATTGCTTTAAATTACTCAAAACCCTTTACTGTTGATGGATTGAAGGAATTTATTATTCCTCATAAAAAAGCAAATCCAAGAAAAGACAGGATTCAATTAAAGAACGAAAATTTCCTCATAAAGAAAGGCTTGTATTGTTGTGGTACAATTGCTGGTTTACCCAGTCAATTTGCAATTGCTGCAGGAAGTGGAGCATCTGTAGCTACAGATATTCTTTCACTTTGGAACGATAATACCCCAACAAAAGTCCACGATAAAATAGTATAGTAATCATAATTTAACGCTCTTTTGCTTTATAATTATATCCTTTAAATAACACTGTTCTTTTTGGGGTATTACCATTCTTTTAATACTAGACTATTAAAAAAATAGTTCTTTTATCTTTTTTAGAAATATAAAGAGTTAAAAGTGTGCATTAGAAGATTATAGTGATTGCAAATAAATTAATTAGAATTTATACCTAATAATCTTAATTAAGAAAATCACCTATTGAAACACTTTTATTTATTAAATACATTTGTATTGTAGTGTTTGATACTGATTTAAAATTAAACAAATATTACTTTTAATTACATAGATTTACATGTATTCCCCGATATAGTTAGATGAAAAGTTAAACTACCCCCATAGTTTAACTCTTTTTATTAAAGAAAATTTTAAATCTAATCCCACATTATAAATTAAGAAAGTCACCAACAAAATGGCTTTATTTTATGAAAGATAAAAAATCTAACAAATAGTAATTTTAAACAAACAAATCACATATCTATCCCTCAATATATTTAGATTAGAGAGTTAAACTACCCCCGTAGTTTAACTCTTTTTAGTTTTTAAAAAAAAATTAATTCCACATTGTAAATTAAGAAAACCACCTATAGTATAGCTTTGCTTTGTTAAATACATTTGTATTAAGGTTTTTAGTGTTGATCAAAAACCAAACAAGTAATAATATTATTAATTTACAATCCCCCAGATTATGATGCATCCTACTTTAAAAAAATTAGCATTTATCGCAGTTTCTTCGATTGGGTTATATTTTTCAGGTCTTAATTTAATAACAATGTCTGGTGTTAAATCTATATCAGATGCTTTAAATGTTATGATTTTTTTCACCTGTTTTTTCCCTTTCTTCTTTATGTCATTAAACATATTAAGTGGAATGTTTAAAGCAGTTTTAAAAATAATTAGGTTTGAAATACTGTATTTTAAAGTTGCAAACTAGTTTTAGATTGTAAAATAAGAAATTTACCTATTGATTATCTTTGCTTTGTTAAATATATTTGTAATGAGGTTATATTATAATAAATAATTACTTTATAACCTAAAAAACAAATACTACTTTTAACAGTATATATTATATATATCCCCCGATATATTAGATTAGAATACTAAACTACCCCCGTAGTCTAGTATTTTTTTTGTTTAATTTATTGAGAAAGTACTTTTTAGTTAAACTTTTTTAAGTGCCTCAATTAATTCATCAAAATCACTTGCTTTATCAAAAAAGGCAAAAGCTCCATATTTTAAACAAATTTTTTTTAGCTCTGTACTTGCAGAAAAAACAAAAACTTTAGATTCTATTTTCTTTTCTTTAAGCCATTTCAATAGTTCTATCCCATTTCCGTCTGGTAAATTCAAATCGAGTATCACTAACTTAAAGTTAGTCTCATTCAGAAAAGAAGTTGCTTCTTGTAAAGATTCTGTTATATAAATATGTTCTATGCCACTAACTTCTTTAGCTGCATTAAATATTTTTTTCCCAATAAAAGGGTTATCCTCTACTATTAGTAGGTTGTTTAATATTGATTTCAAAATCAAGATTTTAATAAATTAGAGGGGGAATAGTGTGATATAGTTGCTTTTTAAGGGGATATACAAGCAAAATACTTATCATTTCTTTTTTATGAAACGAGATAAACCTGAAACAATCGTTAAATATCTAAGGTAGTTAATCCTTTTTGAATAGCATATTTTGTCAATTCAGGAATGGAGTATAAATCTATTTTTTTCATAATATTATTTCTATGAACATCAACAGTCTTCGGACTTAAAAACAATATGTCTCCTATTTTTTTAGAAGAATTACCTTCTGCAATCAATTGTAAAACCTCTTTCTCTCTTGGGCTTAATTCTTTTTCTTCTAAATTCTCACCCTTCCTCAGTAAAGTAAGAAACTCTTGATTGATATCTTTCGAGAGATATCTTTTGTTTAACATTACTGTCGTAATTGCTGTAATTAATTCATCAGCATCTCCATCTTTTAAAAGATAACCAAAAGCGCCTGCTCTAAACATACCTTGAATAAATTGCTTCGTAGAATGCATAGAAAGGCCTATTATTTTTATCTCAGGATGATTTTTGTGGATTTGCCTTGCAGCCTCTATGCCATTTAAACCCGGCATTGCGACATCTATAACAAGAACATTTGGGCGTAATTTTGAGCATATTTTTATAGCTTCCCGACCGTCAGAAGCCTCCCCAATTATATGCATATTTGATCTTTGCTCTATAATGTTTTTCAATCCATCACGAAGTAATTTATGATCATCAACTAATATTATTTTAATTTTTTTCATATGTTTTATTCAGATAAGGGGATAAAAAATTTAACAACTGTTCCTTTATTGATTTCTGACGCTATCGTAAATCTTCCTTGTATATTTCGAATACGCTCTTGAACAGTAAACAAACCAAAACCAGAACCTGAATGGTTTTGATGATTATTTAACAAGGAGGTATCGAAGCCAAGACCATTATCAGTTAAAACAATATCAAGCCCAATTTGATTCTTATCGAGGTTTAGAGTTATTAAAGAGGCATTCGAATATTTTATAGCATTATTTATTACTTCTTGTATGCTTCTATATAGCAAAATAGATTTCATATCACTAAGTTTCATGTTGGCGACATTGCTATTAAGTCGACACGTAACCTTATGAGTAGCTTCTACATCATCAAGTAACCAACTTAGTGCGTCAATAATACCTAATTGATATAATACAGGGGGGGAGAGTTCATAGGTGATTTTACGGCTATTTTCTAAAGCTTCAGAAATATGTGTTTCAATAAATCTTAAATCTTTATCAATGACTTTTAACTTCGGATTCTTTTTCAGCTCATTAATTTTCATTTTTGAAATGACTAAAGACTGGCTTAAATGATCGTGTATATTTGAAGCAATTTCTTTTTTTTGTTTTTCTTCTATCAAAGTAATGTCAGTAGTTAATCTCTGCAATGATGTTTGATATTCTTGAATTTCTTGTTTAGCTAACATCCATCGTGAAACATCTCTAGCAGAAGTAATAGAATAGCTGTTTTTTTTATCTTTATAAGTAGGAGATGTTAAAAATTCTAACCAAACAAAGTGTCCTTCTTTATGGCGAACTCTAAAAGTATAAGCATTCATAGATTTAACACTAAACACTCTCTTCTTCATTTCCTTCTTTAAAGGCTCAACATCATCGTTGTGAAGAAAACCGAAAACTTTTTTACCTAGAAAATCTGATGGTTCGTATCCCAATATGTTTTTTATTGAAGGGCTCACGTAATGAAAAGTACTATCTGGCTGCTGCAAACAAATCAAGTCATTAGAATTATCAGCCAATAAACGATACATCTCTTCGGCTTTTTCAATCTTATTTCTAGTTAGTTTCTGCTCTGTAATATCTTGCGAAACTCCCCTTCTACCAATAATTTTATTTTTATCATTATATATAGGTTCTCCAATATTTCGTATCCAACGCACTTCGTTTTTTAAGTTGGTCATCTGTAACTCAATATCAAAAGGAGCTCCAACAGAGGAAAGGATTCGAGTTGCTTCTAAAAGTATATTTCTTGATTCTTTATTAAAACAAGAAAGAATCACATCAAGTTCTGGCACACCTTCTTTTGGATCTGTTCCATAAATTTGATGAACAGCGTCAGACCAAAAATTTGTATCCGTTTGCTTGTCATATCCCCATGAGCCTATTTTTGCCATTCTACCCGCTTCTTTTAACGAATATTCTTTTTCTTCTACTAGTTTATCTGTATCCTCTTTAATTAATTGTTGTTTCTTTAATTTATTTTTTACGACTGTTATTAACTCTTCTGTATTAAAAGGTTTCACTAAATAATCATCCGCCCCCATATTCATACCTTTTCTTAAATCTAACAATTCGGACTTTGCAGAAAGAAAAATAAAAGGAATTGATTTGGTGGTAGGTAGTTTTTGAAGTTCTTCGAGCAACTGATAACCATTTAATTTAGGCATTGAAATATCTGAAAGAATCAAATTTGGTAATTCCTTTTTTGCTAGCTCTAATCCTTGTAGACCATTTTCTGCCCAAATCACCTCAAATTTTTCAAATTGAAGGATTTCACAAATTTCTGCTCGTATATTTTTTGAGTCTTCAACGACTAAAATTTTAGGCACTTTTATTTGTTTTTGGAAGGTTGAAATAAAATATTGTTCCTTTGTTAGGAAAGCTTTTCACAAATATCCTACCTTTATAATGAGAAATAATTTTATCAACAATACTTAATCCAATCCCTGTAGATTTAGTTGATTCAATTGCTTCAAACATTTTAAATATTTTTTCATGGTATTTTGCATCGATACCAATCCCATTATCTTTAATTGAAAAAATATACTCTTTTTCTGTTGTTTCACAACCTAATTCAATTAAACCCTTTTTTTTGTCAATATGGTCTATAGCGTTCTGTATAAGAATTTCAAATACCCTCTCAAACATATTTTCGTCGGCAAACAATGTAGGTAATTCGTTATTTATTATAATTTTAACATGAGGGGGAGTGCCTATTTTATGTATGACCCGTTTTGCAATAGCATTCAGATTAATCGCATTGTCTTTAAAAGACGCAGGCGTTATATTTAGATACTGTTCTAGTTTCACTAATAATAACTCCATTTTTTCCACCTTTTCTCCCATAAGGGGTATGTTACTATTAGAATCTTCAAAAGTATTCGTTTTTTCGAACTCCTCTTGAGTCCATGCTAATAAATCTGAAACATTTCTTAGTGAAGACTTTAATTCATGTGAAATAAAATGAGCATAATTATCCAATTCTTGTTTTTGACTTTGAAGAATTGTAGATAAAGCCGCCGTTTTATCAATAATTTTTTGATCAATAATTAATTTCTTTTTAATTTTATTTTTAACAGCATCTAATAAATAATTAACATTTATTGGTTTCGTTAAATAATCTTCAGCGCCTAGATTCATTCCAATTCTAATGTCTTCTTTTTTACCTTTTGCAGAAAGAAAAATCAATGGAATGGTCATTGTTTTCTTATCCTCTTGTAATTTTTCAAACATTTCGAAACCATTAAGCTCAGGCATAAGTATATCTGAGATAATAAGGTCTGGGGTAAGTTTTAAAGCCATTTCATAACCAATTCTACCGTTTTCAGCCTGAAAAACAGTGTAGCCTTCCATAAAGAGGATATCGAAAACTTCTTCTCTTATCACCAGTGTATCCTCTACAATTAATATTTTATACATAATTATGTGTTTAAATTTTTTGGAATCTTTACAATAAAAGAGGTTCCATTCCCTAAAGTAGGGCTAACAATTATTTTACCTCCTATTAAATCTACTGCTTCTTTTACGATCGATAAACCAAGCCCGGTTCCCTGGATTAAATCTACATTTTCTCCTCGAATAAAAGGCATAAAAATATTTTTAAGTTCTGAATTGGGAATTCCAATTCCAAAATCTGTAATCGAAATAATTATGTGGTTTTTATCGGACGACAGTTCAACTAGAACTTTATCTGAATTGGGCGAAAATTTCACAGCATTACTAAGTAAATTGATGAAAATATTTCGGCCCAATTTTTCATCAATATAAATATTACTACTCTTTAGTGCTTTTAAACCAATTAGCACTATATCATGGGATTTGTCGGAAGAATCATGAACTTCTTCTATGATTTCACTAATAAATCTTTCAAGATTTAAATTTAAAGGATGATTTCTCATTTCACCTGCCTCAGACTGACCAACAATTAAAACATCATCTAATAATCTTGTCATATGAAGCACCTGACTTTCTATTTTCTGTAATTTATTCGAGACCATTAGTGGATCCATTTTAGCCCAGTATTTTTTCATAGAACCTGCAGCAAAATTAATTGCTGACAACGGTGTTCTAAATTCATGAGAGGCTATTGAAACAAACCTCGATTTTAATTCGTTTAATTCTTTTTCCTTTTTTAAAGCTTCATTTAGTTTTAAAGTTCTTTGATTTACCTTTAACTCCAAATCGTT
>LAQA01000057.1:415-2576 GCA_000981625.1 Flavobacteriaceae bacterium ASP10-09a | reverse complement strand
CGTTCCACTCATTTACAAAACCTTGACTATCGATTCCAAAAATAGGTGCGTTTGCAGTATCTATAAACCGTCGCAATTCTTCTGCTATCGATTCAGATACTGTTCGAAGTTTATGCATTTCACTAATATCACTAGCAATTTTAATAATTTTAAAAACTCTCCCTTCAGCATCTATAACGGGTGTATAATTTGCATTAATCCATATTTCAGAACCATCTTTTCTTATACGCTTAAACTCTCCTGCCTGTTCTTTCCCATCGGCAAGGTTTTTCCAAAAGGATTTATATTTAGATGATTTTATATAATTAGCTTTACAAAACACTTTGTGATGCTTCCCTACTAAATCTTTACTATTAGAATATCCTAAAACAGAGACAAAATTATCATTTGCTTTTAAAATAGAGCCCTCTGGCGAAAACTCAATGGATAACCAAGCGGTATCTACAGCAGATTGAACTGCATCTGCCTGAACTCTAACTGCAACCATTTCACTAATATCACTAGCAATTTTAATGATTTTTAAAACTCTCCCATCAACATCTAAAACGGGTGTATAGTTTGCATTAATCCATATTTCAGAACCATCTTTTCTTATACGCTTAAACTCTCCTGCCTGCTCTTTCCCATCGGCAAGGTTTTTCCAAAAGGATTTATATTTAGATGATTTTATATAATCAGCATCACAAAATATTTTGTGATGCTTCCCTACTAAATCTTTACTATTAGAATATCCTAAAACAGAGACAAAATTATCATTTGCTTTTAAAATAGTCCCTTCTGGAGAAAAATCAATAGATAACCAAGCTGTATCCACTGTAGACTGAACTGCATCTGCTAATGCCCCAGCTTTTTTAGCCTTCTTTATTTGAAAGGCTAGTTCCGAATTGGCTAGTGCCAACTCATCTACTCGTTTTTCTTTCTCCTTATTTTGAAAAATTCGCTCTGTAATGTCTAGTCCTACTAACAATACACCAGTTACTAACCCTTCAGTACTATAACGTGTGCTTGTGTTTAATAATATCATTAAAGGTTTTCCTTTTTTACTATAAATAGAAAACTCAAAATTGGTTATTTCTTTTCCTAATAGTGCATCATCTATCACTTTTTTTACCTCCACTCGGTATTCTTCGATGACATATGTTTCTAACAAATCTTTTCCTAATGCATCTTCTTTTGTAAATCCAATAATTTTTTCAGAATTCTTGTTCCATTCATCTAATTTTCCTTCAGTATCAATACTAAAAATAGGGTTATTGGCACTTTCTAAAATCAGCTTCAATTGCTTAACAGCATAATCTGTTTTACCTAGGGAATCTGTAAGACTATTTATTGAAATTGAAATAGCTACAAGAAGTACTCCTCCAGCAAATAAATAGCAAATAGAATAGTTAATCCATACAACTAAACGGACTGCAAATTCATCAGCATTAACATTCAAAGTAATAAACCCATTAAGGTCTAATATCGCAATTACTATAAAAGAAAGAATGGTTACCAACATAGTAATTAAACCAATCCTTGTACTAAAAAGAATAGCAGATAAGGACGGAACTACAACAAGCCATACACTCGCAGCGGCAAGTAAACCGAATTGTAACATGCCTGTTACAGCAACAATATAGAATACAAGGATAACAACAATGGCGCGAAACCGGTAGGAAAGATATATTTTGACCAATTTTGCAAGGCATATCCCCCAAAGCATTGTTGCCACAAATATATGAACAAACATAACGGGTTTTATGCCAATTTCGTATGCACGTAATAAACTGGCGATAAGTCCAGGAATACACATTACAGCTGTAGTGATTAATGCACCATCGCATATTTTCGACTTAACTTTATCTATTCTCTCACTTTGATATACCATGGAGTCTTTTCTGAACAATGCAGATAGAAAGCTGGAAATTGATTTTTGTGGGGTCATTGATTGATGATTACACTAATTATTTTCGTTTCCTTATTTTTGTTTTATTTTATAACTTAAAATTGAGTTAACTTCTTTAACAAGCTTTAATAGTATCAAGTTTTTGGAATTTTAACAGTAAAAGTTGTTCCACTCCCTACAGTGCTATTAATAACTATTTTACCCCCTATTAAATCAACTGCTTCTTTTACAATTGATAACCCGAGCCCTGTTCCCTGAATTAAATCAACATTT
>LAQA01000057.1:0-318 GCA_000981625.1 Flavobacteriaceae bacterium ASP10-09a | reverse complement strand
TCAACAGTAACTTGATGTCCATCTGGCGAAAATTTTACAGCATTACTAAGTAAATTGATGAAAATATTTCGGCCCAATTTTTCATCAATAAAAATATCCCTGCTTTTTAATTTTTCTATGTCAATTAATACTATTTTTTGAACTTTTTTAGAGGAGTGATATACTTCTTCAATAATTTCACCAATAAAATTCCCAAGGTTTAATGCTAAAGGATGGTTTCTAATTTCACCTGCTTCAGCTTGACCAACAATTAAAACATCGTCTAATAGTTTTGTCATATGAAGTACCTGATTTTCTATTTTATCTAGTTTCCTCTCT
>LAQA01000056.1:35799-36204 GCA_000981625.1 Flavobacteriaceae bacterium ASP10-09a | reverse complement strand
TTTAGATATAAATGTCCCTGTTAAAAAGTTTAAATATGAATTAAATAGAGGTGTACTTCAAATATATTTAGAGGGTGCCAAAACATACACTAAAAGTAAAAAGATAGTGATTAGAAATGCTGAAAGAAAAGTGCCTTTATACAAGGGCAGGGTTGCTAGAGTAATTATTACCTACTCAGATGTAAAAATATTTTCTTTAAGAGGTGAAGAAAAAATCAGCTTTCAAACCCCTTTAGTTCAAAGAGAATGTACTTTGAGGATATATGGAAAATCCGAAGTTACAATTAACACGTTAGAAGTGAATCGATTAGATGTTTCTATTTATGGCGATAGTTTATTAAATATGCAAAAAGGGAGTATTCAAAAGCAAAAAATAACTGCGTATGGAGCAAGTAAAGTAATGGC
>LAQA01000056.1:461-35622 GCA_000981625.1 Flavobacteriaceae bacterium ASP10-09a | reverse complement strand
TATTTTCTATCCAAATACCTATTAACTAAGTTGTGCTTTAATCTTTATTACTATTTTTCTCTCTAAATGTACCCGCAAAAAGAAGCCCACCAATTATACCCATTAGTATAAAAGCTACTTGTTCAAATAAGTTTACAGAACCAGCAATAGAAGAGTTTAAAAACGAGTTACTTAATCCCATAAAAGATTTACTCCCTGGAACAAGCATTATAATACCTTGCGTTAAGTATACTATTTTTGGAGTTTTGTATATTCTATTAAATAAACTACTTATTCCAACTATGGACAAAGTACCAATAAATGTACTTACCATTACTCCGTATCCTGATAATAAAACGGTTATAAAAAAGGCTAAAACACCTGTTAAAAGACCAAAAAACATATCTTTTTTACGTACTTGAAATATAGGGAAAAGCGTTATTGAAAGTACAGGAATAGCAAGAAATATGGTCCATTTAGGTAGTTCTGATACATGTTGTATTAAATCAACATCAATGAATGATGTCATGAGTCCTAAACCAAGTAATACGCCAAAAAACTGCTTAAACAATACGATAATAGCATCGAAGAGTTTTGCAGCTCCAGAAACTAAACTTTTAGAAGTTATTTCTTCTAAAGCGGTTGTAATTGCCAATCCTGGAATAAAAATGATGATAGATGCTAATATGGTTAACCCTAAATTTAAGTCAGGGAAAACTAATGTTAAAAGACAACTAATAATGGTTGCAATCAAAGCACTAAAAGACTCGAATATATTTTCTAAATATTTCGATTTTGTTGCTAAATACACCAAAAGATATATAAATGCGCCTAACCATAAAGAAACGCCAAAAGAAATTAAATTAGTACCTATTAATAAGCTAAAAGAACCCGCTGAAAAAGCATAGGCCAAAGTTAAATAGTAGTGATTTATTACTTTTGTTTTAGCATGAATAAAATTCAATTCATGGGTTATAGTATTATTATCAATTTTAGAATCTATGACCTTATTGGTAAGTTCAGAAATTCTAGAAAGTGCTCCTAAATTTAGAGCTCCAGGAGGAATGCATTCAATATAATTATAAGATTTTTCGTCTTCATAAAAAGCATAATTTATCCAGGTAGGTAAATCCATAAAACTACCAGTAATACCTTGTTTTTTGGCTATTTCGGTTAAGTGAGATTGAATTTTATAAGAAGGAATGCCGTATGTATGAAGCGCTTTTCCTAATTCAACTATAAATTGATATTTTTCTGGAATTTTCATTTGTACTTCATAAAATGTTTATTTAGCTAATATTAGCGCAAAAAAAAAGGGCTTTTTAAAGCCCTTTTAGATATATAATTTAGGGTAAAATTAGTTGTTTTCAATCCATTTCTTAGCATTCACAAAAGCCTCTAACCAAGGTGAAACTTCGTCTTTTCTTTCCGTAGGATAGTTTGCCCAGTTCCATTGAAAAGTAGAACGTTCTATATGTGGCATTGTTACTAAATGACGGCCAGTCGTATCACACATCATAGCTGTGTTAAAGTCTGATCCATTCGGGTTATTAGGGTACCCTTCATAACCGTATTTTGCAACTATGTTATAATTTTCTTCAGATTCTGGTAAGTTGAATTTTCCTTCTCCGTGAGAAATCCAAACCCCTAATTCTGTTCCTGCTAAACTAGATAACATTACAGAATTATTTTCTTGAATTTTTACAGATGTAAAAGAAGATTCATGTTTGTTAGAATCATTATGAACCAATTTACCATGCACTTTATGTTTTGGATTGATCAAATCTAATTCCATCCATAACTGAGCACCATTACAAATACCAACAGATAAAGTATCTTCTCTTTTAAAGAAGTTTTTTAATGCTTTTTTTGCTTTTGGATTGTATAAAAATGCTCCAGCCCAACCTTTAGCAGACCCTAAAACATCTGAATTAGAAAAACCACCAACAGCACCAATAAATTGAATATCTTCTAGTGTTTCACGACCAGAAATTAAATCTGTCATGTGTACATCTTTTACATCAAAACCAGCTAAATACATTGCATTTGCCATTTCACGTTCAGAATTTGAACCTTTCTCGCGAATAATTGCAGCTTTTGGTTTTGCTCCCTTAGAATTTATTTTTGGTAATTTACCCTTAAAGTTCTTTGGAAAAGTATATTGTAAAGGCTGATTTTTATAATTATCAAAACGATCTTTTGCTAAACCGTTTGCAGTTTGTTTTTGGTCGAGTAGGAAAGAAGTTTTATACCAAACATCTCTCATTTCAGAAACATCAAAAGAGAAATTATCCTCATTGTTTTTGATATTTACTGTTCCAGAATTGTTTGCAGTTCCTATATTAAAGAACTCAATATTATTTTCTGATAAAACTGTTTCCACAGAAGCATCTGCTTGAAAGACAATTCCTGAATTTTCAGCAAATAAGACTTTTATAGTATCTTCTTCACTTAGAGTTGAGATGTTAAAATCTGCTCCAAGATTTATATCAGCAAAACACATTTCTAATAAAGTTGTAATCAAACCACCAGAAGCAACATCGTGTCCTGCAGTAATTTTATCACCTTTAATTAACTCTTGAATTGTATTAAAAGTGTTTTTTACAAAAGCACTATTTTTTACATCAGGAGCTTCATTTCCAATCGTATTTAAAACTTGATGAAAAGAACTTCCTCCTAATTTAAAATCATCTTGAGAAATATTAATATAGTAGATGTTTCCACCATCAATCTTCAATAGAGGTTCAATAACTTTACTTATTTCATTACAATTTCCTGCAGCTGAAATAACAACGGTACCTGGAGAAATTACTTCATCATCTGCATATTTTTGCTTCATTGATAAAGAGTCTTTTCCTGTAGGAACATTAATTCCTAAATCGATAGAGAATTCTGAAACCGCTTTTACCGCTTTATATAAACGTGCGTCTTCACCCTCATTTTTACAAGGCCACATCCAATTTGCTGATAACGAAATTGAATCTAAGTTGTCTTTCAAAGGAGCCCATATAATATTTGTTAAAGACTCAGTAATCGCATTTCTACTACCAGCTTCTGGGTTAATTAATCCAGAAATAGGCGAGTGGCCGATTGAAGTTGCAATCCCTTCTTTACCGTTATAATCTAATGCCATTACACCAACGTTGTTTAATGGAATCTGTAACGGGCCAACACATTGTTGTTTGGCAACTTTACCACCAACACATCTATCTACTTTATTTGTTAACCAATCTTTACAAGCAACAGCTTCCAATTGTAAAACTTGCTTTAAATAGACTTGTAAATTCTTGATTTTATACCTTGAATTCTTATAGTTTCTTACAACAGTTGTATCTGTTAAAATAGTTTTTGGAGAAGAACCAAACATGTCTTCTAAAGCTAAATCCATCGGTTTGTCGCCTTTGGTTTTAGATTCAAAAGTAAATCTATTATTTCCTGTAACTTCACCAACAGTATACATTGGAGAACGCTCACGTTCTGCAATTTTTTGTAAAGTGTCTATATTTTTTTCAGCAATAACCAATCCCATTCTTTCTTGAGATTCATTACCTATAATTTCTTTTGCGGATAAAGTAGGATCACCAATTGGCAATTTATCTAAATTAATTTTACCACCAGTATCTTCTACTAATTCTGATAAACAATTTAAATGTCCTCCAGCTCCATGATCGTGTATAGAAACAATAAAGTTTTCTTTGCTTTCTACCATACCACGAACTGCATTTGCAGCACGCTTTTGCATTTCTGGGTTAGATCTTTGTACTGCGTTTAATTCAATTCCTGAAGCAAATTCTCCAGTATCTGATGATGAAACTGCAGCACCACCCATTCCAATTCTATAATTTTCACCCCCAAGAATTACAATTTTATCTCCTTCTTTAGGTGTGTCTTTTAATGCTTGATCTGCTTTTCCATAACCAATTCCACCAGCTTGCATGATTACCTTATCATATCCTAATTTTCTAGGTTTCGTAGCACTAGATGATGAATTCTCTTCATGTTCAAAAGTTAATACTGAACCTGTGATTAATGGTTGTCCAAATTTGTTTCCAAAGTCAGAAGCTCCGTTAGATGCTTTTATTAAAATATCCATTGGTGATTGATACAACCAATCTCTTGCTTCAAATTTATGCTCCCAATATCTATTTTCGTCTAACCGAGAGTAAGAAGTCATATAAACTGCCGTTCCTGCTAAAGGTAAAGAACCTTTTCCGCCAGCTAATCTATCTCTAATTTCTCCTCCAGAACCTGTTGCAGCACCATTAAAAGGCTCTACAGTTGTTGGGAAGTTGTGTGTTTCTGCTTTTATAGAAATTACAGATTCAAAGTCTTCTGTTTGATAAAAATCTGGTTTGTCTGCTGTTTTAGGAGCAAACTGTTCCACTTTTGGACCTTTTATAAAAGCAACATTATCTTTATATGCAGAAACAATATCGTTAGGAAATTGTTTAGCTGTTTCTTTTATCAACTGAAATAATGATGTTGGCATTTCTTCGCCATCAATAACAAAAGTTCCGTTAAATATTTTATGTCTACAGTGTTCTGAGTTTACTTGAGAAAAACCAAATACTTCAGAATCTGTTAATTTTCTTCCTATTTTGTTAGCGACACTTTCTAAATAAGCAACTTCATCATCACTTAAAGACAAGCCTTCTTCATTATTGTAGGCAGCAATATCTTCAATATCTAAAATAGCTTCTGGTTTAATATCTATTGTAAATGACTCTTGATGTAAACCATTAAATTTTTCAGAAATCATTGGGTCAAAATCAGAAAAATCTTCAGTAGTTGAAGTAAATTCTTCAATTCTGATAATATTTTTGATACCCATATTCTGAGTGATTTCTACTGCATTTGTGCTCCAAGGAGTAATCATTGCTGCTCTTGGTCCAACAAAAAAAGCATCTAATGATATTTGTTCTATTTTTGGTTGATTGGCAAAAAGCCAAGTCAGTTTAGAGATTGTTGTAGCAGTTAATTCTTTTGTTGTTTGAACAGCGAATACTTTACTGTTTTTATTTCCAAAGAAATGAATCATTATAGTGTTGTGTTTTCTTGTTGTTGTAAAAATGCAAATTTACTTTTTTTCAACTTAATTTTGATGAATTATTTTATTGAAATAAGGTAGTTATTCACGATGTTATTAAACATAAAAAAAGACTGCCTTTTAAAGACAGTCTTTTTTATGTTATTTATAAGTTTCCTTAGTTTTTTATTAGCTTTTTAGAAATACTTGTTTCATAAATATTTATTTTGATAATAAAAACACCTTTCGACAAATTAGAAATATCAATACTGTTTTTAAGTTCAGTAATTTTTGCTGATTTTACTATTTGACCTATTACATTGTATATGTTAACTGTAATGTTTTCTATTGTTTTAAAGTAAATAGTGTTTCCGTTTGTAGGATTAGGATAAAATGTAATCGCATCCATTAAATAGTCGTCAGCACTAGCTGTGTCGCCATGGTAACCAATACCGTCTACAGTGCCTTGTGGAAATTCATCCCATTCACTCTCTGTATATGTGGTATTAGGTTCTGTAACATTAGTTTTTCTTCTTAATGTCATATTTTCAAAATTCTTAACGGATTCTCCCAAAACACCAACGATATCGATTAAAACACCATCTTTAAATAAGCCTATTGGATCATTTCCATTAAAGTTTATAGGAGCACCATAGTTTGAACCTTGTGGTGCTACTAAATCAGCTTCCGAAGTTAAAGTATTGTCATCAGCCTGAAAATGAATCATAACAAAAACATCATTCACTGCAATTGTTCCACTTAATGGCAATTCATTTACCCAATCTCCTGCACCATTCGATTGCTTTTTTATGCTGTAATTTGATAAATTAATAGGGTTTTCAGTAATATTTGCGATTTCTATCGCTTTGTTATTGCCACTTCCTTCTACATATTCAGAGATAAATAATTCGACAATATTATTACTACCATCTGTTGTAGTTGCGGAAACTGCTGTAGATTGAGAAGAGGTATTGTTTGCTTGATCTTTTGCAGAAACACGAGCGCTGTAAGTTGTTGACGCTGTTAGACCTGTAACATTATAACTTGTATTTGCGGTCGTTCCATGAAGAGAGCCATCAATGTAAACATCGTATCCAGTTACGCCTGAATTATCAGTAGAAGCCGTCCAGTTTACTTTAAAACTTGTTCCTGTTTCATTTGTAATGTTCACATTACTAGGAATACTTGGTGCTGTTGCATCTGTTAAAGTTGATTCGCTAACTGCTGCTGATTGTGCAGATTGGTTATTTGCGATATCTTTTGCTAAAACACTAATACTATAGGCTGTTCCTGAATTTAGGTTTGATATCGTATAACTTGTATTAGTAGTGTACCCGTTATAGTTGCCATTAACAAAAATTTCATACTTTGTTACAGCTACGTTATCTGTAGAAGCTGTCCAAGTTACATCGATACTTGTTGTACTAATATTACTTAGTACAACATTTGTAGGTACGGTTGGTGCTTCTGAATCAGAAGACGTATAAATTCCCCAATAATCTTCAGCAGGAGTTCCTCCCCAAATTCTAGTTGCCAAATAAGCATTGTCTATAAAAGGATTTCTATTTCCTTGTGCGTAGGTTTGGTTAGAGTCATGATGTGTGTTTCTTTGTCTTTCAAAATCAGAAACAGGATCTTCTGCATTCCATTCTAAAAATAAATCGATCATTGCATCAGGAGTATTAGCAGAGCTACCAATACCAACATTTGTTGGTAAACACTGGTTTCCGTAATGAATGTACATGTACATCATCATTCTTGCAATATCACCTTTCCATTCATCACCTGGGTACCAACCTCCAGAAACATCACCAGAGTTACCAGAACCATTAGCAAATTTTTTATTTCCTCTTTGGCCATTGTATTGTACATCTGAAGGACGTAAATGATGCGCATCTGCACCAGGACCAGAAGAACCTAGGTTTGGATTTCCTAAAGATTTTGGATAGGTGTGCTCTCTGTTCCAATCACCATTACTACCACTGTTATCGTTTATACCTCTTGTTCTTGCAGTTATGCCAGAAGCAGAAAAACCATAAATTAATAAAACCTCTGAACTATTAACTGGGTTTACATCTGTTATTTTTAAAGCTTCCCAAACACCAGGTGTATAATCTAAAAGATTTACGTGCGTTGCTATTGTTTTTGTAGCTAAGTTTTCTTTTAATGTAATTCCTTCAGCAGTTAAATCTACATCGTTATAATACTGCTCTTGTGCAGAAACAACGAACGTTAAAAATAAAGATAATAATAGTAATTTTTTTTTCATTTTTCTTAGTATTTGAAAACAACTCAATTATGGATGGTCTTGTTAAAGTGTAATATTAGTTTTTAATTAATTTCTTAGTAATAAATTGTTTACCAGAATTAATTTTTAAAAGATAAATACCCGTTGAAAATTTTGAAACATCAATACTATTTTTGCTTTTTGTAACTTCTGATGATTGCATCAGTTTACCTAAAATAGTATAAATATTAATGGTTGCATCTTCTGTTACACTAAAATAAATGGTATTTCCATTTGTAGGGTTTGGAAACATTTTAAAAGATTCAAAAATAATATTTTTTGTACCTAAAGTAGCTGTATGACTACCAATACCATCAAAAGTGTTTGCGTCTAAAATATCCCATTCATTAGAATTAAAAGTAGTATTAGGCTCTGAGATATTACCTTTTCTTCTGTAAGTAGCATTCTGAATATGATTACTAGAGTTTCCATCTTCTCCAATAATATCTATTAAAACACCATTTTTAAACAACCCTACAGGGTCATTTCCGTTAAAATTTAATGGAGATGCGTATATATAAGGCGCTTGTTGATTATTAGGCACAACTAAATCTGCGTTGTCTATTAATTCTTGTTCTGCTGCACCAGCGTGTATTAATACAAAGACATCATTTGGTATAATGCTAGTTACAGAAGGATCTACTAAAAAAGCCGCATTATCTAAAGGTAAATCATCTACCCAAGAACCGCCGTTAGATTGTTTCTGTAGGCTATAACCAGCTAAACTAATGGTAGTACTAGATAAATTTACAATTTCAATTGCTTTATTATTACCACCATCTGGTTCTACATATTCAGAAATAAATAATTCTGTCACACCATTAGAAGTACCATCTGTCGTTGTTGCATTTACAGTTGTACTTTTAGCAGATTTATTATTATCTACATCTTTTGCTAAAACTTGTACAGCATAAGTTGTAGAAGCATTTAAAGCTGTAACTGTATAAAAAAGGTCTGTTGTAGAAGCATTTAAATCACCATCAACGAAAACTTCGTAGCCATTAACAGCATTGTTATCTGTTGAAGCAGACCAACTTACTTTAAAAGAAGAATCAGACTCATTACTAATTACAATATTTGTTGGTACAGTTGGTGCTTCTGTATCTTGTAATGTTGTACCATTGATAGGAGTACTTGCGTTAGAAAGATTGTTTATAATATCTCTTGCTATAACAGTAAAACTATAGGTTGTGTTGGTGTTTAAGTTAGAAATTGTTGTATTTGTGCTTGAGTTTGAAGTTTGTGCTGATAAAATACCATCAACATATATATTATACCCAGACACGTCAACATTATCAGTAGAAGCAGTCCAAGAAATAGCAATTGAAGTTAAAGTAATATTACTTAATGTTACATCTGTAGGAGTAGTAGGAGCTTCAGTATCACTACTTGTATAAATACCCCATCGATCTTCAGCAGAGTTTCCTCCCCAAATTCTAGTTGCTAAATACGGGTTGTCTATAAAAGGATTTCTGCTTCCTTGTGCTGCATAGTTAGAATTGTTTTCATGATAGGTGTTTCTAGCAATTTCAATATCAGAAACAGGATCTTCTACATTCCATTCTAAAAATAAATCAATCATTTCATCAGGTGTAAACTCTTTACTACCAACACCAACTGCGGTTGGTAAACAAACCTCTCCATAATGCATATACATATACATAATCATTCTTGCAGCATCGCCTTTCCAATCATCTCCAGGATACCAAGCATTTGTATTTGCCCCACTTAAACCTGAAAAAGTATCTGTAGAAAAATCAGAATTTCCAGAACCTCTTCCATATTTTCTGTTGTTTCTTGTAGAATTACGAGTTCTGTCTGCCGCTCTAAGATGATGTGCGTCTGTAGCTGGTCCAGGTTCATCTGTGTTTAATGTTGGGTTTGCCAAGGATTTAGGAAATACATGTTCTCTGTTCCAAACAAAACTTTCTCCACTACCACTGTCTTGCAAGTTTTTATCTCTAGAAAAATCATTTGTGATATCTTGGTCATCTCCACTTTCCCAACCATAATATAAAATAACGTCACTAGTATTAGCTGGGTTTTCATCAGTTGCTTTTGTAGCATCCCAAACATCTGGTCCACCACTTGTATATGACAGCGCAGTATGAGTTGCTATTATTTTTGCAGCTAATGCATTTTTAAGTTGAATTCCGGTTAATGTTAAATCCACATTACTATAATACTGTTCTTGTGAAAAAGAAACTGAGAATGAAGTAATAAAAATTAAGATAAGTAGTTTTTTCATCATATATATTAAATTTAAAAAATAGATACCTTCTTTTTCAGCAATTATAACGTTAAATCAGCAATGAATTTATCGTTTTATTTTCTTTCTAAAAGTGCCATATAAAATCCATCAAAGCCAGAAATATGGGCAAAAACTTTTTTGTCTGACACAAATATAAACTCTTTTCCTGCTTCAGATGTTAAGAAAGTCTTAATTTGATTTTGATTTTCTGAAGGTAAAATAGAACAAGTTGCATACACCATTTTTCCTCCTGGCTTTACCATTGTAGAATATTGCTGTAAAATATCTTGTTGAATTTTTTTAATATTTTCTATAAATTCTGGTTGTAACTTCCATTTAGAGTCTGGGTTTCTACGAATAACACCCAAACCAGAACAAGGAGCATCAATTAAAACTCTATCAGCTTTACCTTGTAATTTTTTGATAGGTTTTGTAGAATCAATGACACGCATATCTATATTATGTGCTTTGTTCCTTTTTGCTCGAACCTTAAGTTTGCGTAGTTTACTTTCGTAAATATCCATGGCAATAATCTGCCCTTTATTTTCCATTAAAGCTGATAAATGCAAAGTTTTACCACCAGCACCTGCACAGGTATCAATAACTTTCATGCCTGGCTTTACGTCTAAATAAGCAGCAACTAATTGTGATGATGCATCTTGAACTTCAAAATAACCATTATGAAAAGCTTCAGTTCTAAAAACATTCGCTCTTTCTGGTAATATTAATGCATCTGGATGATCAGGAACAAGTTCCGTAATAACATCTTCTACTTTTAATTTCTTTTGAAGAATTTCTCTAGAAATATTTAAGGTATTTGTTCTTAAGATTACACTGGCTTGTATATTTAAAGCTGCAATTTCTTTCGTCCAAAGCTCTTCACCTAATTCAGAAAGACAAAGTTCATCCATCCAGTCAGGAATAGATTCTCTGTATTTTCTAGTTCTAGATAATTCTGCAAAACGACCTTTTATTCTTCTTTCCGGCACGTCACCAACTTGATTCCAATCTGGTAATGCAATTCCTCTTAAAATACACCATACAGAAAATAATCTCCAAATGTTATCTCTATCATACGGTGCCTTTACTTCAGCTATTTCTGCATACAATCGATTCCAACGTACAATATCGTAAATTGTTTCTGCAACAAACTTACGATCTCTTGCACCCCAACGTTTGTCTCTTTTTAGTGCTTTTTCTACAGCTTTATCCGCATAAACACCTTCATTAAATATATCTCTAATGCTGTCTATAACAGCAAAAGTTAAATTTCTGTGTAATCTCATTTTTTTAATTATAATAGTCTGCAAAGGTACGTCAAATAAAAGGTATTTTGTATTTTCGTTATTCATATCTTTCTAAATTGAATTTAAACTATCCAATTACATATATAAAAGGAATTAGTGTACAAAGAGCAACTCTTTTGTATACAGAGTTGGGTATAAAAACATGTAGTGATTTATTAAACTTCTTCCCTTTTAGATACATTGATAAAACTACTTTTTATGCTCTTAAAGATTTACAACCAAATTCATCTGAAGTTCAGGTTGTAGGTAAAATTACGCATGTAAAATCGGTTGCACAGAAAAAAGGAAGTAGGTTAGTAGCGACTTTTCAAGATGCGACAGGGACTATAGAATTAGTTTGGTTTAAAGGACAAAAATGGATTAAAGATTCATTGAAAATTAATGAGCCTTATGTGGTTTATGGAAAATTGAATCATTATAATGGTAGTTTTAGTATTCCGCATCCAGAAATGGAATTGGCTACAGAATACAAAAAAAAGTTACAAACGAAGATGCAACCTGTTTATCCATCAACTGAAAAATTGATGAATTCTGGAGTTTCGAATAAATTGATACGAACCTATATTCAGAATTTATTGGAACAGTTTTATAATGGAATTGAAGAAACATTGTCAAAAGAAATTATTGATGATTTTAAAATGATTTCAAAACGTGATGCTTTGTTAAATGCACATTTTCCTAAAAGTCAAGAAAATTTAGCAAAAGCTCAGAATAGATTAAAATTTGAAGAATTATTTTTTATCCAGTTGCAATTATTGAGGAAGAAACTCATCAACAAAACCAAAATAAAAGGATTTATTTTTGAAAACGTAGGAGCTATTTTTAATGAGTTTTATGCAGATAAATTACCTTTCGATTTAACCAACGCACAGAAAAGAGTTTTAAAGGAAATTAGAAAAGACGTTGCTTCTGGTGCTCACATGAATCGTCTTCTGCAGGGAGATGTAGGCTCAGGAAAAACTATTGTTGCACTATTAGCAATGCTTTTAGCTATAGATAATGGATTTCAGGCAACCATTATGGCACCGACGGAGATTTTAGCAAATCAGCATTTTATAGCAGTTTCAGAACTCTTAGAAGGTATGAATATTAAGGTAGATATTTTAACAGGCTCTGTAAGAACAAAAAAGCGAAGAGAAATTCATGCTAATTTAGAAGACGGAACGTTAGATATACTAATAGGTACGCATGCGCTATTAGAGGATAAAGTAAAATTTAAAAATCTTGGAATTGCAATTATTGACGAGCAGCATAGGTTTGGAGTTGCACAAAGGTCAAAACTTTGGAAAAAAAACACAACGGTTCCTCATATTTTAGTGATGACCGCTACCCCAATACCAAGAACGTTAGCAATGTCTGTTTATGGAGATTTAGACATTTCTGTAATAGATGAATTACCTCCAGGTAGAAAAGAAGTGAAAACAGTTCATCGATTTGATAGCAATCGCTTGTCTGTTTTTAAATTTATGAGAGATGAAATTGCAAAAGGAAGGCAAGTATATATTGTGTATCCATTAATTCAGGAATCTGAAGTTATGGATTATAAAGATTTAATGGATGGTTATGAAAGTGTTTCTCGTGAATTCC
Organism: Flavobacteriaceae bacterium ASP10-09a; assembly: GCA_000981625.1. Taxonomy (GTDB): domain Bacteria; phylum Bacteroidota; class Bacteroidia; order Flavobacteriales; family Flavobacteriaceae; genus Polaribacter. The sequence continues at coordinate 23,185 of LAQA01000056.1, read as the reverse complement.
CATCACCTAAATATCAAATAAGTATTGTTCACGGTCAAATGAAACCTGCCGATAAAGAGTTTGAAATGCAGCGTTTTGTAAAAGGAGAAACTCAAATTATGGTTGCAACAACAGTCATTGAGGTTGGTGTAAATGTACCGAATGCAAGTGTTATGATTATTGAAAGTTCAGAACGATTTGGGCTTTCGCAATTGCATCAATTAAGAGGAAGAGTTGGTCGAGGAGCAGACCAGAGTTATTGTATTTTATTATCGAGTTTTAAATTATCCGCAGAAGGGAAAACCCGTTTAAAAACAATGGTAGAAACGACTGATGGGTTTAAAATAGCCGAAGTAGATTTAAAATTACGTGGACCAGGTAATTTAATGGGAACACAACAAAGCGGCGTCTTAAATCTTAAGATTGCTGATATTGTAAAGGATACAAAAATTTTAGTTGCAGCAAGAAATACGGCAATTCATCTTTTGCAAGAAGACTCTAATCTATCGAAACCAGAAAATACAAACATTAAAAAAGCGTATTTAGAATTGTCGAAGACTTCTAAAATTTGGAGTAATATTAGCTAGATTGTTAAGATTTTTTTAGGGCTTTAATTTTAGTATACCTATTTCATGCAAGTAAACATTTCCATGAAGCTTGAATATTATAAGAGTTATAAAATATTATATTTTTAAAGCATCTGAAGGTTTTGGAACAAAATGCCCCTTTCCTCCAGCTCTGTCATCATTAAAAGTTGTAGGAATATCATTATTTAATGTACGTTCATTCCACGAACTATGTTCAGTGCCATCGTCTTTTTTTACCATAGTAATACAATCTTCAACAGGACAAACTAGAGAACATAAGTTGCAACCAACGCAGTTTTCTTCAATAATACTTGGAATCCTATTTAATGGATCATCTGACAAGGAAATTGCTTGATGCGCACCATCATCACAAGAGATGTAACAGAGTTCACAACCCACACATTTATCTGCATTTATTTCTGCAACTACTTTGTGCTCTAAATTTAAATGTTTCCATTCCGTAACATTTGGCAATGCTTTTCCTGCAAAATCATAAATGGTATTATAGTTTCTTTCCTCCATAAACTGACGTAAACCAGCTTCCATTTCTCTAACAATGCCAAATCCATAGTGCATTACAGCAGTACACACTTGCACAGAAGTAGCGCCTAAAAGAATAAACTCTACCACATCACGCCAAGTTTCAATACCACCAATTCCAGATAAAGGGATTCTTCCAATTTCGGGATGTTGTGCTAAATCTTTCAACATATTCATGGCAATAGGTTTTACTGCAGGTCCACAATATCCTCCGTTTGTACCTTTTCCATCCACAATTGGATATGGAGCATATGTGTCTAAATCTATTCCAACAATACTTTTTATTGTATTAATTAATGAAATCGAATCCGTTCCACCCTGAAGTGCTGCTAATCCAGGAGGAATAATATCAGAAATATTGGGAGTTAATTTTGTGATTACAGGAATATTTGCTGCTTCTTTTACCCAACCTACAATCGTTTTTAAAACTTCTGGTTCTTGCCCAACTGCAGACCCCATTCCCCGTTCACACATTCCGTGCGGACATCCAAAATTGAGTTCAATTCCGTCTGCTCCAGCATTTTCAACATCTTTAATAATTTGTTCCCATTCAGCTCTGCTTTCCACCATTAATGATGCAATTACAGCATGATCAGGGAAGTATTTTTTTACCTCTTCCATTTCTCGAAGATTATCTGCCAAAGTTCTATCTGTTATCAATTCAATATTACTGAAACCCATCATTTTACTATTTCTGTAATTAACTGAACCATAGCGACTTGATACATTTACTACAGGGACTCCAAGCGTTTTCCATACAGCTCCTCCCCAACCAGCTTCAAAAGCCTTCATAATTTGATATCCTGAATTAGTTGGTGGTGCTGATGCTAGCCAAAAAGGGTTTGGTGCTTTTATTCCTCCGAAATTTACTGATAAATCTATCATGTTTTTGTATTATTTGTTTAACCAATTATGAATTCCTTGCGCTGCCATTTTTCCGTCATAAGCTGCATTTACAACTTCTGCACCTCCGTTTATTGCATCACCCCCAGCAAAATACATTGGGTTTGATGTTTGAAATTCATCATTTGTTTTAATTCTTTTTTTTGTGTCAATTTCTAAATCATCAATTAAACCATATAAATGTCCTTGCTTAGCTTGTCCTGTTGCTTTAATGACCATATCACATCTTACAATGAAGGTGTTATTCATGTTGGTTTTTAGTTTCCCATCTACCATTTCTGTTTTAGCAAATTTCACTCCTTCCACTTTTCCGTTTCCCGTGATTGCAATTGGAGTTACATTGAATAAACTATCAACCCCAGCACTTATCGCTAAATCATATTCAAATCTATAAGCACCCATTTTTTCTTTAGAATTTCGATATGCCAACACCGTTTTTTTTGCGCCCATTCTTGCAGCTTCAGAAGCTGCATCCATCGCGGTATTTCCTCCTCCAAGGATGACCACTTTTTTAGGGACAGCTAACTTGTGATGTTTCATTCTCAATTCTTCTACAAATTCAACGGCACCAATTACATTCTCTTTTTCTTCTCCTTCCAGTTCTAAATTTCTAGTTTTTCCTAAACCAACGCCAATGAATATAGCGTCATAATCATCTTCTAAACTTTTTAATGCTGCTTTAGAATTGATAGTTGCTTTGTACTTAATATTAAAATCTAATTGATTTTGAAGATATTCAACTTCTTTCAAAACTTCTTCATTTGTAATTTTATAGGGAGCAATACCATATACAGTTAAACCAGAAGGCTTTTCTTTGGCTTCAAATAGATCAACTTCATATCCTAAAGTTCTAGCTTCACAAGCACAAGCAATTCCTGCAGGTCCTGCACCAATAATGGCAATTTTCTTACCGTTACTTTCTCCAACTTTAAAAATTACTTTACCAGCATCTATCGTTTTATTAGTTGCATAATTCTGTAAGCGTCCAATTTTAATTGGTGGCACATCTTGATGGTTATATACACATGCACCCTCACATAAAACTCCAGTTGGACAAACAATTCCACAAGCATTTCCTAACCAATTAGATTCAAAAATAGTTTTTGAGGCTCCCGTGATATTATCTGTATGTATTTGTTTAATAAATAACGGAATATCTATACTTGTCGGACACGCTTGAATACAAGGTGCATCATAACAAAATAAACAACGTGAAGCCTCATAATAGGCTTCGGTATCATTCATTAGAGGATTTTTCTGTTTAAAATTATTCTCGAACTCTGCTTCGGTTTTTGGTTTTTTATATTCTGCCATATTTTAGAATTATGAGTGTTGGGTTTTCAACTATGAGAAATATAAAAAAGCAACTCATAATTTATTATTAATAATTTACAACTCTGTTAATTTCCCATAGGTTTCTGGACGTCTATCTCTAAAGAATTGCCAAGTAGAACGCACTTCTTCAATAAGGTCTAAGTCAAAATCAGCTACTAATAATTCATCATCATCTCGAGAAGCTTCTGAAAATATTTGTCCTCTTGGATTTACAAAATAAGATTGCCCATAAAACTTACCTAGATTCCAAGGTTTTTCTTCTCCAACACGATTAATACAACCCATAAAATAGCCATTGGCTGCAGCATGTGCAGGTTGCTCTAGTTTCCATAAATATTCGCTCAATCCTGCAACAGTTGCAGAAGGGTTGTAAACAATTTCAGCTCCATTTAATCCTAATGCTCTTGCTCCATCTGGAAAATGTCTATCATAACAAATGTAAACACCCACTTTAGCATATTTTGTTTGAAAAACAGGATAGCCTAAGTTGCCTGGTTTGAAAAAGAATTTTTCCCAAAACCCTGTTGTATGTGGAATATGATTTTTACGATATTTTCCTAAATACGTTCCATCTGCATCAATAACTGCTGCGGTATTATAATAGACGCCAGCTTGTTCTCTTTCATAAATTGGTACGATGATTACCATATCATGCTTCTTTGCCAATACTTGCATTTTCTCAGTAGTAGGTCCAGGAACAGACTCTGCAGATGCGTACCATTTACGATCTTGTCCTGGACAGAAATAGGGTGTATTAAATATTTCTTGTAAACACAATATCTGCACTCCTTGTCTTCCTGCTTCTTCTATGTATGGAATGTGCTTATCGTACATTGCATCCATAATTTCTTTAATAGTTCCTTCACCTTCCGTCATTGGAAGACTCATTTGTATCAATCCTGATTTTACAATTCTTGGCATAATCTTTTATTTTTATTAGGTCTGGACTGCGCTCGACCTGATATTATTTTATTTTTGTCCCCTCGAGCGCAGTCGAGAGGTTATGCTTTTCTAAATCACTATTTTTGATATTTTTTCTCTTTTAATAAACTGTCCATGACCTGCTTTTAAATGGCATTCTTCATTTTCTATAGCTACTTGTCCTCGTAGAATTACAGTTTCTGTCTTTCCAGTAACTTTTCGTCCTTCATAACCTGAATAATCACAGTTCATATGATGTGTATCAACAGAAATAGTATGTTCTTTCTTAGGATCAAAAATCACAATGTCTGCATCACTTCCAATCGCAATTGTACCTTTTCTAGGATACATTCCGAATATTTTTGCAGCATTTGTAGAACTTACTTCAACATATTTTGTTAATGAAATTTTCCCTTTATGAACCCCTTCTGAATATAATAATTCCATTCGATGTTCTATCGCTGGGTGTCCATTTGGAATTTTAGAAAAATCATCTTTCCCCATTAATTTTTGTTCCCACATAAACGGACAATGGTCTGTACCAACAACTTGTATTAAGCCTTGATTTATACCAGCCCATAATGCTGTTTGATCTTTCTTTTCTCTTAATGGCGGACTCATCACCCACTTAGCACCTTCAAAATTATTTTCATACAATGAAGCGTCTAATATTAAATATTGTGGACACGTTTCTACAAATATTTTTTGATTACGTTGTGTTGATTTTCTTACAGCATTCAATGCCCCTTCACAAGTCATATGCACAATATACCCTGGACATCCTGTGTACTCTAACATATCTGCAAAACGACTTGACGCTTCTGATTCAGTTACTTCAGGTTGAGATAAATAATGATATAGAGGTGACATATTTCCTTCTGCTTTGTTTTTTGAAATTAACGAATCAATCATATCACCATTAGTAGCATGAACGGTGACCAAACCACCATATTTCTTAACGATTTTCATTAATTGAATCATTTGCCCATCATCAATCATCAAGGCTCCTTTATAAGCCATAAATGTTTTAAAGGAAGATATTCCTTCTTCTTCTATCATTTGAATAACTTCTTTGGCTACATCATCGTTAAAATCGGTAACTGCCATATGATAAGAATAATCTCCAATCGCTTTTCCTTGTGCTTTTCCTTGCCAAGTTTTTAATGCATTATGGAGCGTGTCACCTTGTATCTGTAAAATAAAATCGATGACCATTGTCGTTCCTCCATGTAATGCTGCTCGTGTTCCAGTTTCGTAATCGTCACTTGAATACGTTCCCATAAAAGGCATATCTAAATGCACATGTGGATCAATTCCGCCCGGAAAAACTAACTTACCTGAAGCATCAATTATTTTATCAGCTTGGTACTTTAAATCTTTACCAATAGCGATAATTTGTTCACCTTCAATAAATATATCTGCTATATAAGTTTCTGACGCAGTAACTACTTGACCGTTTTTTATGAGTATAGACATATATAATTATGAGTTTTTAGTTATAAGTATTGTACTATTCTTTTTCATTAATAAAACATATAATACAAACGAAATGATGAATCCAGTAAACCAAGATAAGGAATATAAAAAGTTCAATGCAGGAACCCAATACCCAATTAATGCAACAAATACTCCGAAAAATAATGCAATCATTGCGGCTTTATTAAATCCAGTTTTTCCATAAGAATAGATTCCATCTTCTTTATATAATTCTGCTAATTCTAATTTCTTTTTTCTGACTAAATAATAATCTGCAATTAAAATACCAAGTACAGGGCCTAATAATCCACTTACAAAAATTAAAAAGCCTGAAATTTCATTTAACAACCACCAAGGCATAATTAAAATTCCTAAAACTCCAGTAATCATTCCTCCAGTTCTAAAACTTATTTTTTTAGGCCACAGATTAGAAAATGCATTGGATGGCGCAATTACATTCGCTGCAATATTGGTACTTAAAGTCGCTATCAACATAAAAATTTGTGCGACAATTACGACCATTGGATTCTTAAACTTCGAAATAAGTGAAACTGGATCCCAAGGTGCATCGTCAGCAATTAAAATATCTTCAAAATTAATAACGGCTGCACATGTTACAAATATTCCTACAAATGAATACAACATCATTGTGGCGGGTAACCCAATAAACTGCCCTGCTATTTGATCTTTTTGAGTGGATGCATACCTAGTGATATCGGCAATACTGATGGACATGGTTGCCCAAAAACCTACCATTGCTGTAAGCCATAATAAGTAGCTCCAAAGCTTGCTATCAGAACCACTTTCTGGACTTATTACATTTGCATTTACAATGCTTGATGCTATTTCATCATTTCTAAATTGCACTTGAATATTCTCAGTATTAGAAATTAAAATAGGTTCACTTGTATATGCTTTCCAAATACTATTCTTATCTGAAATAATAGTATATTCTAAAGCTTTTAGGTCGCCTTCTTTATTTTTTAAAGCATTTAAATTTAGATAAAATACATCTCCTTTTTTAGTAATTGATGCTGCTGTTTTTTCTAACTGTACGCTTTGATTTAATACAATCGAGAACCCATCTGCTTTTGCATAACTCCAATAGATCAAGGCGACTCCCATTATAATTAAAATAGGGGCGGAGTAGGTTTCTAGCCATTTGATACTTTCAGTTCCCTTCCAAATAAAATACATATTGATAATCCAAAAGATGCCAAAACCAATAAATTTACCAATCGACAAGCCTAATTCACCATCTGTTCCAGTAACTGCATTAAAAATTGCATAGATAGCCAGTCCACCAATCCAAGTTTGAACTCCAAACCATCCGCAGGCAATAATACCTCTAGTCACAGAAGCCAAATGAACTCCTTTTGTTCCAAATGCAGCGCGTCCAATTACAGGAAATGGAATGCCGTATTTTACACCTGCATGACCATTTAAAACCATTGGTACTGTAATAATTAAATTGGCAAGACCAATAATAATCAACGCTTCATACCAATTTAATCCTGTTTTAATCATATAAGATGCCAATAAATATGTTGGAATGCAAACAGCCATTCCAACCCAAATAGCTGCTAAATGCCATTTACTCCAAGTTCTTTTATTTGCAGGAACTGGTGCTAAGTCTTCACTGTATAGTGGTGAGCTAGAAATATCTTCTTGTAATTTTACGATGTCTTTATTCATAGCGTTTTATTCTTTAATAACAATACTCATCAGCAATAGCAATTACTTTGGAAATAATTTTCAGCCCTTCATCTACCTCTTCTTTGCTTACGTTTAGTGGTGGTGCAATAAAGATCCAGTTCCATCTTACAAATGTGAACATTCCTAATTCTCTTACTTTTGCAGCCATTCTTAATGTTGCTTCCATTTCATGTTGCTTCGCATTCCAAGGTGTTGTTGGCTCTTTTGTTTTTCTATTTTTCACCAACTCGATACAACCTAATAAACCGGTATTTCTAAAATCACCAATTGATGGATGTTTTACTTTTAATTTTTCTACTTCTGATTCAATATATATACCCATTTCTGACGCTCGTTTGACTAAATTATCCTCTTCAATAATTTTTATATTTTCTAATGCGGCAGCACATAGCGTTGGATGCGCAGAATAAGTCAAGCCAATAACCATAGGATTCTCGTTAAAATATTCTGCAATTTTATCAGTAACCACAGCTGCACCTAGTGGTAAATAGCCAGAGGTTAATCCTTTTGCCATAACCATAATATCTGGCGCTACCCCATGATGGTTTATACCAAACATCTTTCCTGTGCGACCAAAACCACTCATCGTTTCATCATCTATAAATAAAATTCCATACCTGTCACATAGTTTTCGTACTTTCTTTAAATACATCGGTGGATATTTAATACATCCTGAAGATCCTGATTCTCCCTCAAGTAATATAGCCGCAACACTCTCTGGATTCTCTAATTTTACAATGCGTTCTAAATTTGCAAAAGCACGTTCACCACATTCTTCTATGGATGAAGAACTCCAAGGACAACGATACGCATAAGGGTTTTCAACATGCACTATATTAGGCATCGCATTACTATCTACAGCAAACTTTCTGGGGTCCCCTCCAACTGAGATTGCCCCATTTGTAGCACCATGATAGGCTCTATACTGTGCTATAACTTTATGTCGCCCTGTATATATTCTAGCTAATTTAATAGCATTTTCTATCGCTTCAGCACCCCCAAGTGTAAAAAAACTTTTAGTTAAATTTCCAGGAGTAATTTCTGAAATTTTTTTTCCTAATTTTCCACGAATATCAGTTGCCATTCCAGGATATGCATAACTCATTTCTTTCATCTGCTTTGTAACAGCCTCAGTAATACGTTGATTTCCATGACCAATATTGACGTTCATTAACTGAGACGAGAAATCTAAGTACTTTTTACCATCTCTATCATAAAAATAAGATCCTTTAGCGTGAGAAACATTTATGGGATTTAATCCTCCTTGTTTTCCCCACGAAAAAAGTGTGTAGTCGAGGTTATCTTTTATTATTTGTTGTTTGTTCATTCATCTGAAATAATTGTAATTAAAAAAAAATGAGCTCAATTTATTGATAATCAAATCATTAATTTTGGAATAATTAATTATTAAAATTTTGTGTATACTTAACTCATCCAATTCGTTTGTGCTTCTGGATTCCATTTGGTAGTCGTCTTCTTATTTTGAGTCCAAAATTCAATAGAACTTCTTCCAGTTATGTCTCCAACCCCAAATTTAGATTCATTCCATCCTCCAAAAGAAAAAGGTTCTCTAGGAACGGGAACACCAATATTTACTCCAATCATTCCTGCACTTGCACGTTCCATGACTTGTTTGGCTAGTCCACCACTTTGTGTAAATACAGCAGCTGCATTTCCATAATTAGATCCATTCTCAATTTCAATTGCTTCATCTAAATCTTTAGCGCGAATAATTGAAATTACAGGCCCAAATATTTCTTCTCTTGCTACAGACATATCTATAGTTACATAATCTATAATAGTTGGTCCAACATAATAACCTCCTTCTTTTCCATTTACTGAAGTATTTCTACCATCCAATAAAATTATCGCTCCATCATTTTCAGCTTCAGTAATATAACTTTCGATCCTTTCTTTGGATTCAGCAGTTATAACAGATCCTAAATTATCACCTGGAACAATTTCTTTTGCAGCTTCAACCATAAGGTCAATAATATGTTGGACCTTATCAATTCCAACCATTACTGAAGCTGCCATACATCTCTGTCCTGCACAACCTGACATTGAAGCAACAACATTTGAAGCCGTCATTTTAGGGTTTGCATCTGGCAAGACTAGTAAATGATTTTTTGCTCCTCCTAAAGCAACACAACGTTTTAAAGTAGAAGTTGCCCTCTTATAAACAATTTTCGCAACTTTAGTTGATCCAACAAAAGAAACTGCTTTAATGTCAGGATGGTCGCATATCGCCTCAACAACATCTTTTCCTCCATTTACAATATTAAAAACTCCGTCTGGGAGGCCAGCTTCCTTAAGTAGTTCAGCCATACGAACAGTACTCAATGGTACAAGTTCTGATGGTTTCATTACCATTGTGTTCCCTAGCACTAAAGCATTTGGAAGTGTCCAATGAGGAACCATATTAGGAAAATTAAAAGGTGTAATAGAAGCAACTACTCCAAGTGGTTTTCTTTCAGTTCTACATTCCACCCCTTTACTTACTTCTTGAATTTCATTCACAACAATTTGTGGCATAGAAACTGCAAATTCACACAGTTCCATACTCTTTTCAACCTCAGCTTTCGCTTCACCATAAAGTTTTCCATTTTCAAGTTGAACTAACTTTGTTAACTCGTCCATATGTTGTTCTAATAAATTTCTATACCTGAAAAATATTTGAACACGTTCTTTAAAGGTCATTCGAGACCAAGAAGGAAAAGCATTTTTAGCTGCCAAAACAGCAGCATCTAAATCTTCTCTTGTTGACAAAGGAATTGTTGAAATTTTAAAACCATCAATAGGACTAAAAACATCCATAGAATTTTGGTTCTTTCTTTCGAATCTACCATTTATATAATTCTTTACCTCAGAAATATTTTTACGTACAGGCATCATCAAGTTGATTGTTTAAATTGTTAAAAATTTCTAAAAAAAATAAGAATATCGTTAAATTTTAATCAATTTTTTGATAAATTCTAAAAATACCCTATCCAAATATAAGAAATTAATATTAATTAGGCTAGGGTGTAAAATTATGATTGGAATAAGAGTTTTAGAATTAAGTTATTGAAGGGAGCTTCCTTTTTCTATCTAAAGATAACGTGTTGGTAAATGAAAGGGAGTAGATTATTTGTGCTTATATTTTCATTAATTAAACTATAAGTCTAATAAATTTAGACAGTAAATATCTTTAAATAATTATATCTTTCATCAATTATTTTCCATATAACAATATCTTTTCTTTAACTCAAAAATGCCCTCTCTAAGAATTACTTTATTTAATTATCACCTTCTGTTAAAGTGTTTTTCTTTTAAGAATAAATTTTTTGGAAAGTTGAGATAGATATGTTCTAATTATTACTGGAATTGTATAAAAACCCATAAAATGAAAATTCTATAAGAACATATTGTATGAAGAAGAATCGACTATTATTTTACGATAGTAGCTAAAGGAAATAGTAACATGCTCATTAATACAATTTTCCAGGAGGACACATTATTAAATAATTTAACTATAAGACCTGAAAAAACAGAAAAGGTATGCTATGTCTAGATACTTCTTCGATTCCAGTTCTAGTTAAAGGAAATAAAGGAGAGTCATAATGTTTTAAATCATCGATGAAAAAGACCGGTATAATTATTGAACTCATTCCTAATATTAAAATAGATATAAATGAAATTAGTCTATTCTTTTTTATGAGTTAATTATTTTCTTCTCAAATTTTATTTTTCTAATTCCGTGGTCAGTATTCCATTGTTTAACTTCTATAAAACCAAATTTCTTGTATAACTTTGAAGCTGGTTCATTTTCTAATCCCGTTTCAACAACAAACAAATTTGAATCAAATGTTTTAAGAGTAAATTCCATTAATTTTCTTGCGATTCCTTGTCTAAAAAAAAGTGGGTCTACCACTAAACTTCTAATAAGTGTATAGCTATTGTTCCGATTAATTTCAATTACTCCAACGAGTTCTTTATCTTTTAAGTATCCGAAGAAGGTGTTTTTACTAATCACATAATCTTCGAGAGGTCTTTTTAATGGGGGGAAATCAGTGGCCTTCAATAATTTTGCTTCTACTTTATACGATACTTGAAAAACTGCACGTATTTTATTAGATATTTCTATGTCATTATTCTGTAGCCGTTTAATCATTTATTGGTGTTTGGTTTTAGCATAGTATTAATTATAACAGTTCATTCTTAACCCTAATAATTTCTGCAGCTACACTCACTGCAATTTCTTCGGGAGTCTGACTTTTAATAGACAATCCAATAGGTGCATGTATTTGGTTCAACTCTTCTAAAGAAAAACCCTCTTTTTGCAATACTTCCCACATGGTTTTTAGTTTAGCCTTGCTTCCTAAAACTCCAATAAATTTGTGTTGATTTCTAATAATTTTACTCAATACTAATTTGTCATCCGTATATTTATTGGTCATAATAGCCACATAACTATCATTGCCTTGTTTGATGTATTTTTCAGCATCTTCATAATCAATTACCTGTTTTTTATGTGCAAAATCATTTGCTTCTAGTGTATTTAAATGATCTCTATTATCTAAAACAACTACATGAAAATTTAGTTGTCTAAATAATTTAGAAATCGCTAAGCCAACATGACCGCCTCCAATAATATATAGGGTTTCTTTAAAGCCAATAAGTTCTTTAAAACTCCAATCTAGAGCTGAGGTAATTACAGCTTGATATTTCTCTGAAATCCCCTTTTCAATCAATTCAATTTTGGTAGGAGAGAAGGACAGTGTTTTTAGTTGATTGCTTTTTAAGTTGATTATAATAGCTTCTATTAATGAAATGTGAGTGCTATCCAACGGATGAAAAACCACCGTTTGTTCTCCAGAGCAAATCATACCCGATTTATCTTTTCCGTTTCCTTGGTGAAGCTGTTTTCTGAAAAAGATGGGTTGTTCTTCTTGTTGCAATAGTTTTTTTATTTCTTCTACTAACGAAAATTCCATGATACCACCGCCAACAGATCCAAAAATAAATCCATCTTGGGCTACCAACATTTTAAAGCCTTTCCTACCAGGAGAACTCCCTAAATTTTGAATAACGGTTAAGAGGTAAACGTGCTGTTTTGCGCGTAGTTTTTGTAAAAGTTGCTGCCAGAATTCCATAGCGTAACGTTAATTAAAAATTGTTTCACTAAGGGCATAATATATTGCCATTAATGCTGAGAAAATTGCGCTAGCTAAAAACCGCCAACCTAATTTAATCTTATTTTGTATAGTATAATTTGCAATGAGTGAAATAGGAATATTTACTAAAAAAGAAAGACATGCAATAAAAAATAAATTCATGTTTATTTGCGCTAGATTTCCAGAAAATATTTTTATAAATAGTAAATGTCTCCAAATCCAAATAGGGTTAAAATACACAATCGCCAAACCTGTTTTAGCGAGTGTTTTTTTTATTCCGAGATAGGACACTGTTTTCCTATCAATCCATGTAAAATAGTTTGGAATTTCAAACGCATAAATGGTAGCGCCAACAAGGATCATTCCGAGCGTTCTGTAAATAGAAAATTCGTTTAATAAAAGAGCAGCAATAGCATCACCAACACTATAAATTAGTGCTCCTTTTAGTATGTTTGATTTTGTGTATTTTAGGTTTTTCAATCGGAAATTACTTTTCATATAAACTCATTAATACTTTTTCAGGAGTAAAAGGTGCGTTAAACTGTAGCTTATGATTTTTATTAAATGATTTTACAGCATGTTGAATTGCAAAATAGGTTCCAATTCCATACATTAAAGGTGGTTCTCCAACTGCTTTTGATTTTTTGATTGCCATCGAGTTTCCTTCAGTTTCTAATGGTAATACAGTTACTTTTTTGGCTGCAGAAAAAATATCTGGCACTTTATATGTAGACAAAGCATTTGAGAGCAGTTTTCCATCTGAACTGTAGGCAATTTCTTCCATTGTCATCCAACCGATTCCTTGTGCCAATGCGCCTTCAACTTGACCAATGTCAATTCCAAGATTCATGCTTTTTCCAAAATCGTGTATAATATGTACTGCATCAATTTCATAGGTGCCATGCAAACAATCTAATGTAACTGATGTAATTGCAGTTCCGTATACGTGATACGCAAATGGATGTCCTTTTTCTTTTGTTTTATCAAAGTTAATTATTGGAGTTGCATAATGTGCATTTTCGCTTAAAGAAACCCTTTCTAGCATAGCTTGTGCAATCACCTCTCCCCAAGTAAGTGTCGTTTTTTTAGCATCAATCCAAACAAAATTCTCACTAAAAGAGATGTTTTCTGGTTCTTTAGAAAGTAAGTTGCTAGCAATCTTCTGCAACCTTTTAATCAGATTTGTACATGCCATTTCTACTGCTTTTCCATTGAGGTCTGCAGTCGAACTTGCGGCTGTTGGAGAAGTATTTGCAACTCTAGTTGTATTGGTTGTTTCTAGTTTTAATTTATCGGCAGAGATTCCCAAAATATCTTGGGCTACTTGTAGCATTTTGGTATTCACACTTTGTCCCATTTCTACTGCTCCAGTACTCACACCTACACTTCCATCTTGGTAAATATGAATCAAGGCTCTTGCATGGTTCATTGGCGTATTGGTAAAAGAAATTCCAAAGGCAATAGGCATCACAGAAATTCCTTTTTTAGTTTGAAAATTTACAGTATTAAAGTTGTTTGTTTCTTTTTGAAGCGCTTCTAAATTGAATTTTTCTTTTGCTGTTTGCCACGCTTTTACCGCTTGAACTTCAGTCGCAATTTGACCGTACGAAAACTCATTATTTTCTACTAATAAATTGCATTCCTGAATATTACTTTTATCGATTCCCATGTTGTCTGCGGCAGCGGCAATAGCACTTTCTATAACAAACATACCTTGTGGTCCACCAAAACCTCTAAAGGCGGTGTTCGGTGGTAAGTTTGTTTTACAACTATAAACGGTTGTTTGAACATTCGGAATGAAATAACTATTGGTTGCATGGAATAACGTACGTTCTGCAATGGCAGGAGATAAATCTGCAGCAGCACCAGAATTTTGTAAAAACTCCACTTCAAATGCATGAATTTTTAAGTCTTTCGTCAATCCAATTTTAAAGAATGAAGTGTATGGATGACGTTTTCCTGTCATTCTTAAATCATCATGTCTATTTAAAATGTACTTTACTGGCCTGTTTAAATATTGAACTGCCACTGCTGCCATAACGGCCCATGGTGTTGCTTGATCTTCCTTTCCTCCAAATCCACCGCCCAAACGCGTCACATCCACTTCAATTTTATGCATTGGGATTCCCAAAACTTTGGCAGCAGTCTTTTGAACTTGCGTTGGTCCTTGTGTAGACGAAGTTATTTTTATATCTCCATTTTCTTTCGGTTCTACATAACATCCTTGTGTTTCTAAATACAAGTGTTCTTGTCCGTTAGAAAAAGTTTCACCTTCAAAAACATAGTCACAATCTTTAAAAGAACTTTTAGTGTCTCCTAGGTTAAAAGATCTCGGAGCATTAATAAAACTTCCTTTTTCTTTGGCTTCTTTAGCAGTTGTAATTACAGGAAATTCTTCTATTTCTATCTCAATTAAAACACGTGCTTTTTTTGCGATAGCTTCTGAGGTTGCTACAATAAATGCGATGGGTTGTCCCCAAAAATGAACTTCATCTTCTGCCCAAAGTGGCTCATCTGGAATAATACCTCCAATTTGATTTTCACCTAACACATCTTTGTAGGTAAATATTCTCACAACGCCTTCTATAGCTTCAGCTTTGCTATAATCTACTTGTACTATTCTTCCATTCGCTTTTGGTGCATCGAAACACAAACCAATAAGTGCATCTTGTCGTATCATTAAATCATCTACAAAAATAGATTCTCCACGCAAATGTGTATAACTGTCTATATTTTTCATTTGCTTATAAAGTTTTGTAGTTGAAATTGTGTTGGAAATAAGGTGATAAAATGTGCGAAAAATAATTGCTTTGCTAACAGTCTCTTGTAAGCAATTGTACCTCTTACATCACTAATCGGAGTTATTTCTGATTGTAATACTTCTTCTGCAGCTTTAATTGTAGCTAACGTTAACTCTTTACCTAGTATAAAATTATTAGTGTTTGTTAAATATTTTGGAACAGCTGCAACGCCGCCTATAGAGAAATGTGCATCGATAATTAAATTGTTTTGCACTGTAATTCTTGCTGCAGCATTTACACTGGCAATATCTAAATGTGTTCGTTTACAAACTTTTTCAAAATTAAAGTGGGTGTTTTTTGTTTGTATCGGAAACGAAATACTTTTGATAATTTCATTCGCTTTTAAATCATATTTTTTATAATCGATATGAAATTGTTGGAATGGGAGTTCTCTTTCTTTTTCTTCGGAATCTATAATTGTAATGGTTGCATTCAAAGCTAAAAAGAAAATGGACATGTCTCCAATTGGAGAAGCATTCACAAAGTTTCCTCCAAAAGTTCCCATATTCCGAATCTGTTCTGAGGAAACTAATTTTAAAAATTGGTGTAATTTAGGGAATAGTGTTTGTAGTTTACTGTTTTCTGCCATCTCGGTAACAGTACTGTTTGCTCCAATAACACAGGTTTTACTTTTAAAAGTGATGCCATTTAATACTTTATTATGAGCTAGTAAATGCATTTCTTTAGTTGCCATTTGATCTGCAAAACGAACAAATAAATCGGTTCCGTTGGCTACTTTTATTCCTTTAGAGCTAAATTTTTGTATTGGAATAGCTTTTAATTTATTGGGAATATCCTTAAAATAATTTGGAATAAAAGCATTCGAAATTAGCCAATCTATTTGATGGTTTTGATCTTTATGTATTAGTTTATTCTCAATTTCAAACCCTGCTTTTTCAATAGATTTATATCCAGTACATCTGCAAATATTACCACTAATAGCGTCATTACAGGTAGATGTGTTATTTTGTTGCAGCGCAAAACCTGTCATAGAAACTACAAACCCTGGCGTACAAAATCCACATTGTGTGGCATAATTATCTGCCATTGCTTGTTGTGGATATGTCAACGATTTTGGAATGTTAATTCCTTCTATTGAAACAATGTGTTTTCCATGCGCATTTCCTAAAGGAGAAATACACGAAGTAATTGATTGATATTGAAGTGTGTTATTTACAGTTAAAGTTCCAACCAAGACTGTACAAGCCCCACAATCACCTTCTCTACAGCCAATTTTAGTTCCTTTTAAATGCTGGTATTCTCGTATAAAATCAAGTAAAGTAATTCCGGTATTAATATCAGTACTGATTTCTGTATTGTTTAATATAAATCGTATCATATGCAAAGGTCAAGATACAAAAATGTTTGAATCCAATCTGCTTTTTATAATAGCATCTTCTTTGGGTGTTTTTAAGTAAACCCTTTTATCTTTGCTTTTAATCGTTTAATAGAGGGATAAATATGGAAATCATCGTTGAAAAGAAAGCTTTAAGAAATGCAATGAAAAGAGAGCGAGATGCCCTTGCGCCAGACTACAAACACACTTATGACACCTCGATTTGTAATGCCTTAGAACTATTGATTACTGAAAGAAACTGCAACGTTGTTCATGCTTATTTACCTATGGGAAACGAAATTGATATCTTACCTTTATTACAAAAGTTACTGAAAATCAATATCACTGTTGTTGTACCCGTAACATTAAAAAACAGAAATCTAGAACATCGAATCTTAACTTCTTTAGATAATTTAGAATTTGGAATCTATGGGACGTCACACCCAAAAAACGGAACTGTCTTTACTGGTGATATAGATTTTATAGTTGTGCCAGGTTTGGCTTTTGATACTAAGAACTTTAGGTTGGGTTATGGTGGAGGTTACTACGATGACTTCTTATCAGCATATCCAGCCGCTTTTAAAGTTGGAGTTGCTTATCCTTTTCAGAAAATAAATACAGTACCTAAAGAAGCACATGACGCGTGTATAGATTTGGTGTTGATTAAAAAATAAATCTTTATATTTTTCTAATCAAAATATTGCGTTTATCTTAAATGTTATTCACTGAACAAATTGGTAGGGAAACTAAAATTAATGTTAAAATATTTTTTTTATTCTAGCTTCGGTTTTTTTAATGACGCACAATTTTTAATCATATTTAATAATTTTAATGATTTTTCCTTCGATATACAAGTAATATAAACTTGAAGGTAATTGAGACAAGTCAATTTGTTTATTATTGCCTGTTAGATCTCCTTCTAATAGTCGTTGTCCTAAAGTTGAAAAAAGTTCGTAGTGTACGTTTTCATTAATTTTTATATTGATTGTATTTTTTGTTGGATTAGGATAAACTCCAATAGCCAATTCTTGTTGATCGATTCCTAACGATTCACATTCGAAGCTTTGCACTACGTTAGATGTATCCGAAGGATTTACTAAGAGGTTATCAGTTAATAAGGTACAATAACAATCATTCTCTTCTACATAAAGTTTAAGCCAAGAGAGTGCTATTTGACCAACAGAACCGCCACTGCCACTAGGACTATTGGCAACGAAGTGGTCGCCGTTTTCAATTTCGAATAGTAATTTATCAGTTGTATTTGGTGTTGTATTATAATGAATATCTGCGTGTTGCGAATGAGGGGCTACTGTATCATTTTCACCACTAAAAATCAGCACAGGACTTTCATGATTAAGTTCAGGACTAGGTAACCAAGGACACAAGGCAACAACACCAGCAATAGAGCTATCAAGTACTGCAGCCCTTTGTGCTCCACCACCACCCATAGAGTGTCCACTCACAGCCAACTGACTTAAGTTAAGTACTCCTTCTAATGGAGAAGATACTCTAGTATTTTCTTGTTTAATTGTTTCTAATGCATCTAGCAAAGCATTAGCGCGTTCCTCTGGAAAATCAAAAAGAGAATTTGTACCTATAATAATTGTTACAATTCCGTGAGATGCATAAAATGGACCCCATTCTTGAATAGTTACAGGAAGTCCTGTAAATCCAGGAACAATTGCAATACTAGCATAGGGCGGTGTAGCATTTTCTGGGTAGTAAATGGTCGCTCCTAAATAATTAGGACCATTCCGTATTCCATCTGCTTCGGTGAGCGTACTGACTTCAAAAGGTCCGGGATTCGTTAGGCTATTAACCGTTACGTTATCACACTGGGCTGAAACAACATTAGTAAATAGTAATGAAATAAGCGTTAGCTTTATGACAAAGTAAGAGTTTTTCATGTTTTCAATTATAAATGCTAAAGTAAATATTTATTCTTTGATTATTCAACAAATTTAAAGTGCTCTAAAAATGAAATTGGGCTAAAGGTTAAATTAAATTTAAGTGATATTTTTATATACCATATTCGGTGTTTTAAAATCTAAAAATAAATGAAGTTTTACTGCAATGTAAAATTTTACTGCATTTTCTTAACGGTAATTTTGTCTATTATATTAAGATTTTACGTTTATCAATATTACAAGATAGGTTACAATTAATAATAACTTTGTTGTAAATTTCTATCTATAAGAATTCTGATAGGCAGATATTTAGCTGTAATTAATTTTATAAGAGGTTGTAAAATGTTCTTAAACTCGAGAAACTTCAAATTTATATTCTCAAGTTTCCGTTTTATGTTTAACAAAGAGTCTATTCTTCTGTTTTATGGTTCCTTTAAACTTTTTTTTAAGCAACTTAGTTGTTTGATAAACTGTTTTTTTCGTATTTATTATGAATTGTTATTATTGCTAATCCAAAAAGAACAGCCGCAACAATTAAAATCGTGCTGATTAATCCGCTGACTCCAAAAGACATTCTTATTAAAATTGTCGAAATAACAAATCCAGAGTTTCTGATAATTTTATGAAATTGGTCTGTATAAAAGAAAGAAATTAAAAGTAGTACTACATCCACTAAAATTAGTACCGTAAAGAATTGATCAAAAAATAAGTTGTTGATACTTTCAAATGTTGGTAATTCTTCTGATACTAAAGAAATTCCTTTAGACCAATCTATAAGCGTATATAAGGCTATTACAAAAAATAACGGCACCAAAATAACAGCTATTAACTTTTTCTTATCGACGAATCGTTCAATCACAGGTTTAATATTTACGTGCTTGACTAATTTTAGTTTTCCTTCTTTTTGAAATAAGAATATTAAATAAAAAAGTAAAAGAGAAGCGATTAAATCATAAGTAAACTGTAGGTCTCCTTTAATTTCAAACCAATTTTCAGAAAGTTCTAAAGCTGATAAATCTTTAAAAAGTTTACGAATAATAATTAGCGTTATAATTTCGTACTGTTTGGTTATATAAATCGTAAAAGACTTGGGTAAATAGTAAATTAAGAGATAAACCTCATAAATAAGAATAAACGAAAAAGGAGTATAAGCTGCTGATATAGGATTTTTTAGTAATTCTGAGTTTGATGAAAAATCTACAAAAAAATCAAATTTCATTAAATAGATGACCGCCAAATGGATAAAAAAACTAAATATAGCCACTTTAAGAATTATTTTTTCAATTTTCTCACGAGTATTTTCTGAAAGAAATTTATCGAATAGGAATGTTACTATTTTGTTTTTCTTATTCATGCCTAAATATTTTGCTTAACGTTTTATGTAAGTTTAGTTACCTATTTTAAACACTAAAGTTAGTAAATAAATCACAGATAGAAAGTATGCAAGAATTTTATAAGTAGGCGAGTAGCATGTAATAAATTATATAGGGTGCTCTAATCAGTTTTATTCAGAAGTAGATTGATGATTTGGAGGTATTAAGCTACATTTTTTTTTAACAAATTGTATCAATATTTAAATCATTGAATTTATTTACTTTCCAAATGCAAAATATCAATAATTGTAATTATTGATTATCACTTAATTTATAGACTCTAAGAATATATAAGCATTTAAAACCATATAAAATAGGGCAGGTAAAGAAATCCAAAGGGAGTCTTTTAATCTTATTCTCACTATTAATCCAGAAAACATTAGTAAGGCAAGGCCTAAAGATGAAACTATTAGAATTGGGTTAAACTTAAGCCCTACAATTAGACCAGCCGCTCCTATAAATTCTAAGACCATTGTCAATAGACCAATTTTTTCTAATCCAAACCGTTTAAATTCTTTCTTCATATTTGGTGAGACGAAGTAGGCGACAGCATAACCAAAAAAGGATAAACTTGATATTAAAATGCATATTTTAACGATATCCATATTTGATTATTGAATTGATATTAATATTATAAAAGCACATAAAATCAAAAGAATTAGAGAAGGTAAATGTTTAATAAATGGATTCTTTATTTTGAAATGAAAATATTGAGCACCTATCATTAAAAGTCCCATAAGAATAGATGGAATTATAACTAATGTTGAATTCCAAATACCAACTACAAGCAATGTAGCTAGAGATATTTTAATAGCTCCTATTAAATTTCGGGTTAAATCACTCAATCCAAATTGTTTAAATTCTTTAATGACATTATGAAACCTAAAAATCCAAACATAAGCAACAGATATTGCTACAGTCATTTGCACTAATTTTACTAAATTTTCCATTTTATGATATTAAATTTTTCTTACTCGTATGGCTTTTCAGAATTCGCCTTATTTTTTTTTAAAAAGTTTTAATTTGCTTTTTTTTATATTTATTAAGTTATGTTTATCCCAATAATTACAACTAAAGTTGTGCTATGATATTGGTTATTTATAAAGCACTAAAGTTAGTAAATAAAAACTAAATAGAAAGTCTGCGAGGTTTTATTAAGTATGTGTCTTCTAACTTTTCTAAAGAATTTCATCATTGGTTTAGCGTTTATTTATAATTAAAAATAAAGGTATGTGTCTGCAATCTAGCGTGTTTAAAAGAACTATATTTTTAGTTTAATATAAGCCAAATTTTTATATTTTTTATTTTAAAAGTCAAATTTAAAACCTGGAAATCTTTGTAAATATGAACAAAAATTTCTTTTTATAGCTTATAAGCGATGTATCATAAACGTTGTTAATACATGTTTTACACCATGATATCTTCCCCTTTTAATTAATTGTTTAACTACTTGTTTCACCCTTTGTTTATTTGCTTACAAAATTTAAAGCTTTGATTAAATCGCTTTCCTTATTTAAGGATAATTTGTTTTCATTGATGAAATCTAAAGTAGATTTTTGACTAACTTTATCTGATTTAAAGAACTTAGAGAATGATTTCTTAGATAGTTTTATTTTAGTCAGTTTATTTTTACTAAATAAAAAATACTTTGTTTTCTTAATATATTTATTAGTTTTTCTATTAACCATCGGGTTTCTTGAACTTCTTGAATAATTGATATTATAATATTTATAAATTGAAATTTTATCGTTAAAAAATAATTCGAAAATTTTTGGTTCTTCTTTGATTTTAATTATTCGAAAAACTTTGTTATCAATTACTATTTTTATTAAGTTTTTACTATCGAATGTATAAACAAAAGTACTATCATAAATTGCTTCAAATTTATTACTGTATAAGTTTATATTTACTTTTTTTATTTTATACTTTCCCTTATCTTTTGTATAAACTATTCCTTCATTATTCCAGTCATCGAAATAATAAGCAGAACCCTCAGTATTAGCTTTTCTGTTAACAAAACCAACTCCCATCTCAAAAGGTATTTGTTTTCCAAATCCTTGCCTTGTAATATTTCTGGAGTTTGATTCATTAACATTTTCTTGAGCTAAAGATGGAAAAATGAATATTATTTGTGCTAATAAAATAAATATTTTCTTCATGTTTTTTTTTGAAATTAATTGCATAAATTTTTGTTTAAATTTTTAAGTAGACCAATATTGCAAATGTTATCCTCTTTTTTTTAGAGTTTATATGATAGTCCTAAATATAAAATAGAACTATTCAAGTTTTGTTTTTCTGTAAACCCATATGAATATCTGATATTAATCTTATATAATTCAGACATTTTGTATCCAAACCCAAGAGCTCCTGCAAATTCAAAATTTTCAGAGTCAGTATTTTTTAAAATCAGTTGAGAGTTAATTGGTCCATCTTTATATGATATATCTCTTCGAAACGTATATCCAAAATGTGGTCCAATTTCAAAAAAGTATTTATTCATATTAATGTTTAATAAAATTGGAATTACTATATTATATTCATCTATTATTCCTTTGGTTTCTTGATATACTAGTGCATCTTGATTAGTATAAATATTCTGTAATTCTTTAAATTCAATAGTTGCTTTACTACCTGTTTTAGAAATCAATAATTCAGGTTGAATTGAAATTATTTCATTGATTTCAATATTAGTGT
>LAQA01000056.1:0-305 GCA_000981625.1 Flavobacteriaceae bacterium ASP10-09a | reverse complement strand
ATTTTTTTAATTATTCGTAAGGTTTTGTTGTGTGATTTTTTGCGGTTAAAAGTTTGATACACTCTCCACCAGTTATAAACTATACGAAGTTGTTTGGGGTTTCAATTTTTGTTTAAATATAGCAATTAATTATTCATAATGTTACCAAAAGTATTTATTCTAATATTTTATAAATATAAGCGTCTCCAAGACTTTAAAATATCATAGCCTTTCTGTTTATTTGATAAATTTCTTAAGAACAACTATAACAAGTTGAATTTTTTTGCTATTTTCTGTATCATAGTTTACATGAAAAATAGATTTTC
>LAQA01000055.1:1441-19050 GCA_000981625.1 Flavobacteriaceae bacterium ASP10-09a | reverse complement strand
GAAAATAATGTTTTGCTAATGGAAGCTTTATGGACGTATTTTTTGCCGCACTATAACTATGTTTTAGATATTCTTAAAAATAAAAGATTCGGGAAACTAAAAGCTTTAGATGCAGATTTTGGGTTTTATAATCTATACAATACTGATTGTAGATTATTTAAAAAAGAAGTTGGTGGAGGTAGTTTATTAGATATAGGAATTTATCCGATTTTTACAGCATTATCAGCTTTAGGTAATCCGGATTCTATCGATGCAAACGCTACTTTTTTTAAAAATGGAGTAGATTCAAGTTGTAATATAGTTTTCAAATATAAGAACACTATAGCAACTTTAAAAAGTACTTTATTAAAAGAAACACCAACACATGCTATTTTTACATTTGACAAAGCCATTGTGAAAATAAATACACTGTTTCATGAACCTACTACGGTAACTATTATTGAAAATGATAAAGAAGAAACCATCGACTTTAACTACACTACGATTGGTTATAATTATGAAATAGAACACTTTAATCAGCTGTTAAGAGAAGACAAAAAAGAGAGCATTATTATGACTTTTGAGTTTTCTGAAAACTTGATTAAAACCCTAGATAAAGTCAGAAGTATTATTGGTTTAGAATATTAGATTATAACATTTGTTAACTTTAACGCTAATATGAAGTTGTTTTAATACTGAATCAAGTTTAGCTATGTTCGTTTTTTTATTCAAAAACCTAAAAGGAAAAACAGTTGTTCTAAAACAAAAAAAACCTCAAGTGAAAACTTGAGATTTTAAATATTCTTAAAAGGGAAAACCAATTACTTAGCTCCCCATTCTTTTAATGAAGCTTTGTTCATCTTTATGTAGCCAGCACTTTTTGCTATTTCAGCATGCTTCAAAGATTCTTTTGCAGCTGCAATTGCACCTTTTGTATTTCCTGCTTTAGCGTGAATTAATGATTGTTGACGTAACATCCAATACTTTGGAGCCTTCGAATTCATATATACAGCTTTATCAATCCACATTTGTGCCTTTTTAATATCATTGCCAGATTGTAAATAATAAACAGCAGAAGCATAATAATCACTGTCTTTAGGGCCATTCATAACAGATGTAATTTGTTTTGAAACCATTGCATCAGTTGGAGTTTCAAATTTTAATCCTACATAAGTATTTTCCCAAAGGATCCCTACTGTAGCAGAATTATTAGTTAAATTATCAAAAGTAATGGTAAACGTTTCAACTGGCATTGCCATTACTTCTGGAGTAACCGTTACTTTTGCCGCAACTTTTGCATCATCCCATTTCCCTGGGGTTCCCCAATTTGAGGCATCCGTATATAAAATAATATCCCAAGTTTTTTCACCAGGTATTGTAAACAAAGCATAAGTACCAGCTTTTAATGTTTCCCCACCAACCATAAAATCTGTAGAAAAAGTAAGTGTTGTATTTTTATTTGCTCCTGTTCTCCAAACTTTTCCATAATCTTCTAAACCACCAAATATTTTTCTTCCTTTCATGCTTGGTCTAGAATATTCTAAAGTAATATCCGTTAATCCAACCATTTGTTCTACTTTTTGAGATGGACTTGGTGCTGGAGTTTTAATTTGTGCATTCACAGAAAAAGCAAAAGCAGCTACAAATAATGATAATATAATTTTTTGCATAATAAATAATTTTTTAGGTTAACTAATTTCAAAATTACAATTTCAAAAAATGAGAATTGTTAACAAAACCTTAAAATAAGGGTTTGTATCTTTGTACTTATTAATAAGATGATGAAGAAATATATATCCGAATTTATAGGTACATTCTCTATGGTTTTTTGTGGAACAGGAGCAATGACAATTAATGAAGTCACTGGTGGGGAAGTTACCCATGTTGGAGTTGCAATAACATGGGGATTAATTGTAATGGCAATGATTTATGCTTTTGGAGAAACTTCTGGGGCGCATTTTAACCCTGCAGTGACTATAGCTTTTGCGTATGCAAAAAAGTTTGAATGGAAAGAAGTGCCTCTATATATAATTGCACAAATTTTGGGTGCTTTTATTGCAAGTTTTATTCTTTGGTTTTTGTTTCCTGCAAGTGAAACTTTAGGATCAACGATACCAACAGTGGATGTTTGGCGCGCTTTTGTGTTAGAATTATTACTTACATTTTTCTTAATGGTTGTCATTATAAATGTGTCTACCGGAAGTAAAGAAATGGGTGTTGTTGCAGGAATTGCAATTGGTGGAGTTGTATTATTAGAAGCTATGTTTGCAGGTCCGATTACGAACGCTTCTATGAATCCTGCTCGTTCCATTGCACCCGCAATTGTTTCTGGTAATTTGCAACATTTGTGGATGTATATTACTGCACCAATCTTAGGTGCTTTGTTAGCGGTAGTTTCTTGTAAATTAGTTAAAGAAGATAATTGTTGTTCAGATGAAAACTGTTAGTGTTTTAGGTTGTGGTTGGTTAGGTAAGTCATTGGCAATTTCTTTGTTAGATGAAGGATATATTGTAAAAGGTTCTACGACAAGTGAAGAAAAATTAGATCTTTTAGAAGTTAATAATATTGAACCTTTTATTATTGATATAGCTTCTTTTGAAGAATTCGATGACTTCCTAAATTCTGATATTTTAGTCATTGCAATTACTTCTAAAGATATTGATGGTTTTGAAAACTTAATTTCTCAGATTAAAAACTCGAGTATTCAGAAAATAATCTTTATTAGTTCGACCTCGGTGTACGGAAGACGTAATAAAGTAATGACAGAAGAGGATGCAGTTTTAAAAACGCCTTTATCAGAAATTGAAAACTTATTTAGAGAGAACACTTTTTTTGAAACTACAATCGTTCGTTTTGCTGGTTTATTTGGTGATGAACGACATCCTTCAAATTGGTTTAAAAACGGCCGAAAAATACCACAACCAAAAGGATTTGTGAATATGATTCATAAAGAAGATTGTATCGAAATTATTCATGAAATTATTGACCAAAATTGCTGGAATCAAACTTTTAATGCCTGTTCTAATCATCATCCAACAAGACGAGAGTTTTATACAATTGCTAAATTAAGTAGCGATTTTGAAGTTCCTGAGTTTGAAGAAAATGAAGTATACGAATGGAAAATTATTAGTTCTAAAAAAGTGCAAAAAGTTTTAAAATATACTTTTATACATGATAACTTATTGGATATTTAGTTTTACAAACTATATTTTCTCTTCCTTAGATAATTAAAAATAAATCCGAAAGTAAATATTAAGAGTAGTGGCAAAACAATATTTAAAAATTGCCAAAAAGTTTGTTCTTCAAAAGCCTTTTTCTTGTCTAGTGTGTTAATTTTTAATGTTTTGTTTCTCAATTCGATTAAACCAGTATCATCCAACAAATAATCGACAGAATTTAATAGAAAATCTTTATTTCCAAATTCTTCATTTGTCCACTTATCTCTTGATAAGTCTGTGGGTTTTCCTTTTAAAATCTGATTCTTTGCAATATCTCCATCAGCAATTATAATCATTTTATTATTGGTTGCATTCTCCTTAAAAAGGGAGGTTTCAAAAGGTTTTAATCTGTTTTTATACCCTGAATTAAAATCGCCTTCTAACAAAACTGCAAACAATTGATTACCTGAAATATACTCTTCTTCTTTAGGTTCATCAGCAATAGATTGTAGCTTAATAATTGTCGGAACTCCTACTTTTTGAGTTAAAGAAGAACTCATTAAAAGGGGTGTTTTTTTGATGTTATTTTTAAGTGTATCTATCTGATTTGCGAACTGTAACCTTACCGGAGCTATATTCTTTGTAATTGCGTTATTTGGGTTTCCACTAACTAAAGGATGGTACAGCCAATCTAGATTTTGAAATTGTGTTTGATTTCCAATTGTACCTGTTGCTAAAGCAATTTTTGCCGCGTATAAATCTTTAATTAAAGTTGTATTGATTCGAACCCCATAAGAAAATAACAAATCTGTTAGATTCAAATCTGTAGGATAAGCTAACATCTTTCCGGAATTGAATAAGCTGTCTTGATCAGCTTGCACATTGTCTAACATCCATAAAGTTTTTCCTCCATTTGCAATAAACTGATCTACTGTAAACTTCTCTTGAGAAGTGAATTTTTGAGTTGGTTTTGCAATTATAGCCAAATCAAAAGTGTTTAAACTTTGTAAGGTTTTTTGCGGATTTTCAGCAACAGCATCCAACGTAAATTTTGCCAATCTATATTTCTCAGAAACTTTACTTAAAAAACTGATTAGATATATATCTTTTAATTGGCCGTTTCCAGTTAAAAAAGCAATCTTCTTTTGGCGTTTTTGAGTGATGCTATTGATCACATTACTAAAACTATATTCTAAGTTTTCAATCGCCTTTTGTAATTGTTCTTCTTGTGATGCAACGATAGTAGTTGGCAATAAAGAAATAATTTTTATTTGATCACCAAAGTTGATTTCTGCCCAAGGGAAAATAATAGCCTCAGATAATTTACCATTTTCTTCTACGGTTAATTGACTAGGCATCATTCCTTTTTTAATCAATTCTTCACGTTGATTTTCCGGGTTTTCAAAATGAATTTTTATAAGACTATTTTTAGCTGCTAATTCTTCTAAATATTGACGTGTTTCAACTTGTAATCTTTTAAATTCTGGGGGAAAATCGCCTTCTAAATAAACAGTGATGTAGAGTCTTTTGTTAACCTTAGAAAGAATTGTATTTGTCGTTTCAGAAAGTGTATAACGCTTATCTTGTGTTAAATCAAAACGCTTGTAAAAAGATTGATTGATGAAGTTTAAAACAAGCAACCCAACAATTAGAAATGTAGTATTTTTCAGCTTCTTATTCATTGTCTAATCTTATTTTAGTTATGAATAAAAAGAATACGGTAACACTTATAAAATAGAGGATATCTCTAGTGTCAATTACACCTCTAGAAATGCTTTTAAAATGTTCGTTAATTCCTAGTTTCTGAATGGTTAAACTACTGTCTTCAAAAGAAGCCGCAATGGCATCAAATCCGTAAAAAAGAATAAACGTAATAAAAACGCCCAATATAAAAGCAATAATTTGGTTTTTTGATAAAGTGGATGTAAACAAACCAATTGATGTGTAGGTTGCTGCTAAAAATAGCAAACCAATATAAGAGCCAATTGTACTGCCAAAATCGATGTTTCCAATAGGGTTTCCTAATTTGTAAACGGTATAAACGTATATAAAAGTAGGGATAATTGCAATGGTTACTAACAGTAATGATGCGGTAAACTTCCCTAAAACAATTTGCCAATCAGACAGTGGTTTCGTTTTTAAAAGTTCGATGGTTCCTGTGTTAAATTCATCAGCAAAACTTTTCATGGTGATTGCAGGAATCAAAAAGAGAAAAACCCAAGGCGCTAAATAAAAAAACGGAGTTACATCTGCAAAACCAGCATTTAAAATATTGAAATCATCATTAAAAATAAATAAAAACAAACCATTAATCAACAAGAAAACACCAATAACCAAATACGCAATTGGTGATGCAAAAAACGAATTGAATTCTTTCTTTAAAATGGCTTTCAATATGTAATTGTTTTTGCGTTTATTGTTTTTAAAACACTTCGACAAGCTCAGTGTTACAATCTAACGTTTTATTACTATTAATTATTTTCTAAAAGACAATTAATATATTAAATGTCAGTCTTAGCTTATCGAATATTATATTTCTAATCGATAACTACGATTGTTTTCAAAACCTTCCTCTCTTCTTTCTGGATCAAGAACAAATTTTTGTTTTTTTAACAATGCAATAGAAGCTGTATTTTTTTCGTGTGTAAAAGCTTCAATTATTTTTAGCTCTAAATTTTGAAAGCCAAATTTTAAAATTTCTTCAAAAGCTTCACTCATAATACCTTTCTGATGATAATTTGGATCTAATTCGTAGCCAATTTCTGCATAGTTTTCTTCATCTTCAAAATTTCGTAAACCAATGGTTCCAATTAATTGATGATTACTTTTTGATTGCAAGACCCAAAAAACACCTTCATTATTTGAAGCTAGATTAGAAATAAGATCAATAAAAGCTCTTGATTCAGAAAGATTATTAAGTGTTTTTCTATCAATAAATTCATTAATTTCTTTATTCGTTCTTAATCCAAAAATAGCTTTAGCATCGTCTAAATTTAATTCTCTTAAAGTTAATCTTTCTGTTTCTAAAACAGGAAATGGCGTAAAATTGTGGGTCATATGTTATTTTAAACTTGTTTTTTTATTAACACTCCAAGCTTGTGGCTTGTCATTAAAAAATGTTTTGGTTTTTGCCCAAACACTTTTAAACAACTCAGAGTTTCTATAGTTTTCTAAATCCTGGTCATTTTCCCAATAAGAGTAGGTAAAAAACACTTCAGGGTTTGTTTTTTCTTGATATAGCTCAAGCAATTTACAACCATTAAAATTTCTAATGAATTCTTTCTTTTCTTCAAATATTTCTTGAAAATCTTCAATATGTTTTGAGTGAAAACTCATTTTAACAATTCTAACAAACATACGTTTATGATAAAGGGGTGTATTCTGGTTTTGTTTCTGTAAAAAAATCAATAATTATTGGGTCTCTATAGCTTAATCCTAATAAAGTTGAGGCACCACCAACAGTGTTTAAATTACTTCTATAAACGGCAATTTCTAAATAATCTGCAGAATTAAAGATCGCTAATTTATTACCATCAAATTGTCTAGAATCTTTAGGGCTAATTCCAGTGATTTCATTGTACTTATTAAATATTTTGGTAAAAGAATAACGTGAAGCATTAACAGAGTAACCACGTCCTTTACCAATGTCATTAAACATCTTTTTACTAATATTCGTAATTACGTTTCCATAATTATCGATATATAAAACACCTCCAATAATTTGTGTCTTTTTTTGATTTACTTTTGGCTGAATTTCAATTAATTTTTTAAATTCATCAATTTCTTTACCAATTACTGTTAAATTTCCTCCACGAGCAATAAAACAAGCCACTTTCACAAAAACATCTAAAACAGGAAAACTACTTTCAATTCTATCATGTATATTGATTTCTACAATTTTTGTTGGTTGAATTTCTGATGCAATCATTGAGATAATCCCATTATCTGGACAAACAAAAAAGTGATTATCTAATTCAATTGCGATATGTTTATTATCTTCACTCAATTCAGAATCTACACCAACAATATGTATTGTTCCTTCTGGAAAACTTTTATAAGAATTTTTTAAAATGTATGCAGTTTCAGTAATATTAAAAGGGGATATTTCGTGTGTAATATCTACAATTTTAGCATCAGCAAGTTCAGAATATATTGCACCTTTTACAGCTCCAACAAAGTGATCTTTAGTCCCGAAATCTGTAGTTAATGTAATTAAAGACATTAATTTTTTGCTGTTAATTAATTGTGTAAAAGTTATTTACTATTTTAAGCAAATCTAATCAATTTAGAAAATTTATTCGCTATTTTTAGTTGAAATATAATTGTAATCAATTAATAAAAAATAATCACTTGAACGAACGCATTATAGAGCTTACAGAAATCAGTCCTAAAGAGTTTTTTGGAGCACAAAACAGTACTATCGAACAGTTAAAAAAGTATTTTCCGAAAATTAAAATTGTAGCTCGTGGAACTAAACTGAAAATTTACGGAGAACCAGATCTTTTAGACGAATTTGAAATTCGTTTTGAACGTTTAATTAAGTATTTTAATAGATACAATAAGTTGGATGAAAATAGCATTGAGCGTATTTTAACATCAAATGGAGATGATGAAAAAACAAGCGCAGCAAAAAAAATAAAAGATATTTTAGTGCATGGTGTTAACGGAAAGCTAATTAAACCTCAAACCGAAAATCAACGTAAAATGGTGACTTTAATGGCAAAGAACGATATGTTATTTGCTGTGGGGCCTGCAGGAACAGGAAAAACATATACAGCAGTTGCTTTGGCCGTAAGAGCACTAAAAGAAAAAGAAGTAAGAAAAATTATTTTAACAAGACCTGCCGTAGAATCAGGAGAGAATTTAGGCTTTTTGCCAGGAGATTTAAAAGAGAAATTAGATCCTTATATGCAACCCTTATATGATGCATTAAGAGATATGATTCCTCATGAAAAATTAGAATCTTATTTAGATAAAGGAGTAATACAGATAGCGCCTTTAGCATTTATGAGAGGAAGAACTTTAGACAATGCATTTGTGATTTTAGATGAAGCCCAAAACACAACACACAATCAAATGAAAATGTTTTTAACAAGAATGGGAAAAAGTGCAAAGTTTATCATTACTGGAGATCCGGGACAAATAGATTTACCTAGAAAACAAATTTCTGGCTTAAAAGAATCTTTATTAGCATTAAAAGATATTAACGGAATTGCCCAAGTGTATCTAGATGATAAAGATGTGGTTAGACATAGATTGGTTAGGGCAATTATTTCAGCATATAAAAGTATAGAAACAGAATAGTGATTCGTTTTTAGTTGTTGGTTAATGGTCTTTAGTTTATTTTTGCAAACAACAATCAACAACCAACAACAAACAACTACTTAAAATAATGAATACAATTAACGAAACTAACTTTAAATTCCCTGATCAGAAATCTGTTTATAAAGGTAAAGTGAGAGAAGTTTATAATATTAATGATAAACTTTTGGTGATGATTGCTTCTGATAGACTTTCAGCTTTTGATGTTGTTTTGCCACGCCAAATTCCATTTAAAGGACAAATATTAAATCAGATTGCTACAAAAATGATGAATGATACTTCTGATATTGTTCCGAACTGGTTGCTAGCTAATCCTGATGAAAATGTTGCGGTTGGCCATTTATGTGAACCTTTTAAAGTTGAAATGGTTATTCGTGGGTATATGTCAGGTCATTCAGCGCGTGAATATAAATTAGGTAAAAGAGTTTTGTGTGGTGTAGAAATGATAGAAGGATTGCAAGAAAACGATAAATTTCCTTCTCCAATTATTACACCATCAACGAAAGCAGCAAATGGCGATCATGATGAAGATATTACACGTGAAGCTATTTTAGCAAACCAAGTAGTTTCTGAAGAAGATTATATTGTTTTAGAAGATTATACTCGAAAATTGTTTCAAAGAGGAACTGAAATTGCTGCTAAACGTGGATTGATTTTGGTAGATACAAAATACGAATTTGGCAAAACAAATGAAGGTAAAATTGTATTGATTGATGAAATTCATACGCCAGATTCCTCACGTTATTTTTATGCTGATGGATATCAAGAAAGACAAAATAATGGAGAACCTCAAAAACAATTGTCCAAAGAGTTTGTAAGACAATGGCTTATTGAAAATGAATTTCAAGGAAAAGATGGGCAACAAATTCCAGAAATGTCTGATGAAAAAATTATCGAAATTTCGAATAGATATATAGAATTATATGAACAGATTACTGGGGAAGCTTTTGTAAAGGCTTCTACAGAAGATGTGTTAAATAGAATTGAAAAGAATGTGATGGATTTTCTTTCTTAATGAAGGCTGTAACGATAAAACAACTTAAGGACGAATTAGCTCACAAATCTGCTAGTGAGCTAAAAGAGTTATGTTTACATTTATCAAGATTTAAAAAAGAAAATAAAGAACTACTTACCTATTTGTTGTTCGAATCTCACAATGAAGATGCCTACATCCAGTCGATAAAAAAT
Source organism: Flavobacteriaceae bacterium ASP10-09a (assembly GCA_000981625.1). Classification (GTDB taxonomy): domain Bacteria; phylum Bacteroidota; class Bacteroidia; order Flavobacteriales; family Flavobacteriaceae; genus Polaribacter. Next base: position 9,402 of record LAQA01000055.1, on the reverse strand, counting down.
CAAATGGATGTTCAGTTTTCTGAAATAAATACGAACAGTTTTTTTTACATCAGAAAAAGTGTTCGTAAAATCTTATCACTTACAAAAAAGTTTATCAGATATTCTAAAAAGAAAGAAACAGAAACTGAATTGTTATTATATTTCTGTCAAAAATTAAAAGACTTTAAGCCCTCAATAGAAAGAAGTCAGCGTTTACAAAATGTTTTTGATTCACAAGTAAGAATGATAAAAAAAGCAATAGAAAAAATGCACGAAGATTTGCAATATGATTATGAATTAGAATTAAATAATTTGTTGAATAATGAATAAAGAAAGACCAGAATTAGTAAATCTTGTAAATAAAAATACAACTGACGTTGAGAAGTTTCAAAATGAAGTTTTGCGACCAATAATTAAAATGCAACATCATTTATTAATTGCTTTTTTTGAAAATTATCTTCAAAAAAGGAAAATTGATTTTAAAGTCTTATCAGAAGAAAAGAAAAAATTAAAAATTAAATCTATTTTTGAAAAAGACATTAATTTCAAGAATCTTATTTTAGGGATTGTTGCAGGTCACTTCTCTGTTGACGAGTATCTTTCTTATAAGCAGAGATCATCTGAATTTAATAAAAGGATTTTACAGATTATAATTCAAAGACTTCAAAATAGTATTTTAGAAATAAAAATATAAAACCGCTACAATTAAGTAGCGGTTCTAATCAATCAACCAAAAAACTTCTTTCTTTTATCATTTCTCACCTAGTGAAAAATAATTCAGAGAAGAGTTTACTTTATATTAAAACTACTTTTCAATATTATTATCTAGACTACAAATATAATCATTAATTGTTTAATAAAATGTTAAAATAATTAAACAAAATATAAATGTTTTTAGTTTTATTGGGGCATTACAACACTGTCAATAGCATGTATAACTCCATTCGAAGCTGCAACATCAGTAATAACGATTGTCGAAACATTTCCTTTAACGTCTGTTAAAATTACTTTTCCATCTTTTATTGATGCTGTTAAAGTACCTCCTTGTACTGTTGTAATAATAAATTTTCCATTATTGTCTTTTATTGCTTTTAAAACATCTGCAGCTTTAAATTCACCAGCTACAACATGATATGTTAGTATTGCAGCTAATAATTTTTTATTTTCTGGTTTTAATAATCCAGCAACAGTTCCTTCTGGTAGTTTGTTAAAAGCATCGTTTACAGGAGCAAAAACAGTGAAAGGACCTTTGCTACTTAATACATCTATAAGACCTGCAGCTTTTACAGCAGCAACTAGGGTTGTAAAGTTTTCATTACCAGCAGCTACTCCTACTATTGTTTTTTCTTCTTTTGTAGTTTTAGTTGTTTTGTTCTTATCGTTTTCAGAATCTGTTGTATTTGCTAAACTAGAAAATGAAACCGCGATTGCTAAAAATAATGATGGGATAATTTTTTTGTAATTCATAATAGTTATATTTTAAATTTTTAACAAAGTTAATTTGACTTCCATTAATTTTTGTTTAATTTTTTGTTAAAATTAATAAACAAAAAGTTAAAATTTCTTTAAAATGAAAAAAGACGCTTACTAGCGTCTTTTAAAAATATCTATTTGTTTTGTCTATTTTTCAGATAATAACTTTTTTTGATATTTTCCCTGAACCACATCTACAATTACTAAAATTGCAAGAACAAAATAGAATGTAGTTTTACTCATTGGTACAATTTCTTCACCAAAAATTTTAATGTGTGCTAAGTGGCCTCCTTCGGTCACTAGCATAATTCCAACAATAAAAAGTATGAATAATCCTAAAACTTCATACATTCTATTTTTTGCTAAAAAAGTCGATATTTTATCCGCTAAGAGTAGCATTAGTAATCCACTAATTACAATAGCAATTGCCATTACAATAAAAGCAGTTGTGGAACTTTCTATTTCGCTTGTCAAACCAATTGCAGCTAAAATTGAATCAAATGAAAAAACTAAGTTCATTAAAACAATACTAGTAATAACGGCATTAGAAGATTTTGTGCGTTTAGCCCCCCCCTCTAAACCATGCTCTAAATCTTTAGAGCCAATCATATGCCAAATTTCTTTAATCGCTGTGTAAATGATAAAACCACCACCTATTAATACAATGACACTATGGCCGTTAAAAGCGAATTTTACAACATCTTTTATTCCTCCAGACAAAAAAGAAAAAGGTTCTTGAAAAAAGTCGATGATGGAAACCAATACAAATAGCAAAACGATCCTTAATACGATTGCTATTAGAATTCCTGTTTTTCTAACTTTTTTTTGGTCACTTATAGGTGCTTTTTTTGACTCTAAAGAAATGTAAAGTAAGTTGTCAAAACCAAGAACAGCTTGTAGTAATACTAACATTACTAATGTAAAAATAATTTCCAACATTTTTTTTTGATTTAATTGAATTTGTCAAATATATTTAAAAACTTAAAATTATCCTTTTTAAAAGTATAAGATTTATAAATTTTAGAGAATGGCTGTAACTTATATACTATTAGGTCGTCAAACTACATAATCTAACAAATATAAAACAGACTATGAAAAATCTTACTTTATTTAATACCAGAAATTTATGCATTCTCTTTACTTTATTTTTAACATTAAGTCAGGCTCAAAGCTTAGAATCTAAAATAGATAAAATATTAAGTACACAATTCAAAACGAATGAAACAGGAGTTTCTGCTTTAGTTGCTAAAGACGGAAACGTTATTTATAGAAAAGCATTCGGAAAGGCAGATTTAGAATTGGATGTAAATATGACTTCAAAAAACATTTTTGAAGTAGGTTCTATTACCAAACAATTTACTTCTGTTGCAATTTTAATGTTGTTGGAAGAGGGAAAGCTAAGTTTAGAAGATGAAATCACTAAATTTATTCCTACATATCCAACAAATGGAAAGAAAATTACCATCCACCATTTATTAACACATACTTCAGGAATTAAAAGTTATACATCAATGCAGCGTTTTGGAGAAGTAATGACGATTGATGAAACGCCATTAAAATTTATAGATTTCTTTAAAAATGAGCCTATGGATTTTGATCCTGGTGAAAAATACTTATATAATAATTCAGGATATTTTATTTTAGGATATATCGTAGAAAAAGTAAGCGGATTGTCTTATCAAAAGTTTATCCAAGAACGAATTTTTGATATGGTAGACATGAAGTCATCCTATTATGGAAGTCATGAGAAATTGATAAAAAATAGAGCATCTGGTTATCAAAAAAGAGGAGAGTTTTCTAATGCACAGTATATCAGTTTAAGTTTGCCCTATGCTGCAGGTTCAATTATGTCTAATGTAGATGATATGTTAAAATGGCAAACGGCAATTACAAATAATGTGTTTTTAAAAGAGACTACAATAGATAAAGCGTTTACCAACTACACACTAAATAATGGAGATAAAATAAATTATGGATATGGTTGGGTTTTTAACGAAATAAATGATGTTCCTACATTAGAACATGGTGGGGCAATTCCAGGATATTTATCAATGGGTGTTTTTGTGCCAAGTAAAAACGTTTATGTAATTGTGTTTTCTAATTGTGGATGTCAATCGCCAACAAATATTGCTTTAGAGATTGCTGCTTTAGCTATTGACAAACCAATACAAGGAAAAGAAAATACTGTTAATTTATCAGCAGAACAACTAACTAAATGGGTTGGAACGTATGAATTTGATGCTGAAGTTTTACGATATATTACTTTAAAAGATGGCCTGTTGTATAGTAAAATAGAAGGAAGCCCACAATCATTTAAGATATTTCCAACCTCTCCAAATACTTTTTCTTTTGAAGAAGGATTTATCTCATATGATTTTTCAATAAAAGATGGAAAAAAAACAGCTCTTTTTAAAAATAGGATCAATAAAGAACAAGGGATTTTTGTAAACAAGAAAGCACCAAAGGAAAAAGAATCAATAATAGTATCTGCGGATGTTTTAAATAGCTATGAAGGTGTTTTTGAGATTCAACCTGGTTTTGATTTAACAATAACCTCTCTTTCAAATCAATTATTTGCACAAGCAACAGGGCAGCAGAAATTTGAGCTATTTGCAGAATCTAAGACTAAATTCTTTTTAAAAGTAGTTAAAGCTAGTGTAGTTTTTCATGAAAATGAAAAAGGGAGAATTAATGCTTTAACCTTAAATCAAGGAGGAAGAGCAATGAGAGCTGAAAAGAAATAACTAGAATAAATACTTCCATAAAATTCGAAGACTTACTAAGGCAATCAAAATAGCGGTTGCCTTTTTTAATTGAATAGGGGTAAAGTAATTATTACTTATTCTACTTCCAATTTGTCCACCAATAAAAACAGTTATTAATAATATCGAAGTTAAATTCCAATCGATTATAAAATCAGGATTTGAATATTGACCCAATAAACCAGCGATAGAATTTACCAAAATAAAAAAACTTGCTGTAGCTGCTATTTTTTTCGGTGTATCCCAATTTGTTAAATGTAAAAGTGGTGCTAAAAAAATACCTCCACCAATGCCGACCATTCCAGATATAAAGCCCGTAATTCCACCGAAAGTACTATTTCTTATGGGTTTTGAGTTGCTGTTTTCCTCATCCGAAGAAACAATTTGTTTAGAAACCCACATGGTAATCGCTGCGAATAATAGCGTAAATCCTAGTAAAATAAAAAAGAATTGCTGACTTATCTTTAAGTAACCCCCTAAATATGCTAAAGGGATACTAAATAGAATTAAAGGCAAAATTTTCTTCCAATTTAATTTTTTCTGGTGATAAAATAAGAACACATTTCCAGAAACTACAACAATGTTACATAACAAAGCAGTTGCTCTAATTTGAGTAAAAGCGATTCCTGTTAAAGCTAAAATAGCTAAGTAACTAGAGCCGCCACCAAAACCTACAGCAGCATATAAAATTGCAACTACAAAGAATAGTAAAATAACGTGCCAAAATTGAAATAATGTTTCTAAAATCAAAAGAGTTTATAATAGTGTGGTATAAAAATTAAAAATAGAAAAATAAATTTTTATATTGCTTAGAATTCGTAAAACTTATAAAAAATGTCAAATAGTCAAGAAAAAAAATACTGGAAAAAGAATTTAAAATATTTAGCAATATTACTTAGTATTTGGTTTTTAGTCTCCTTTGTTTTCGGTATTCTTTTAGTTGATGAGCTAAATACTATTAGGTTAGGTGGTTTTAAACTCGGTTTTTGGTTTGCTCAACAAGGTGCTATTTATGTTTTTGTAATTCTCATTTTTGTTTATATCAAACTCATGAATAAATTGGATAAGGAATTTGGCTTTAACGAAAAATAAACAATAAATTATGAGTATTCAAGTTTGGACATGGATTTTAGTAGGAATTACATTTACACTTTATATAGGAATTGCCATTTGGACAAGAGCAGGCTCCACTAAAGAATTTTATGTTGCGGGTGGTGGCGTTTCTCCATTAGCAAACGGATTGGCAACCGCAGCAGATTGGATGTCTGCAGCATCATTTATCTCAATGGCAGGTCTTATTTCATTTAATGGTTATGATGGTTCTGTTTATTTAATGGGTTGGACAGGTGGTTACGTTTTACTAGCTTTATTATTAGCTCCATATTTAAGAAAGTTTGGAAAATTTACAGTTCCAGATTTTATTGGAGACCGTTATTATTCTAATGTAGCAAGAAGCGTGGCTGTGTTTTGCGCACTCTTAGTTTCATTTACATATGTCGCTGGTCAAATGCGTGGCGTTGGTTTAGTGTTTTCTCGTTTTTTAGAAGTTGATATTAATACAGGTGTAATTATTGGGATGATAATTGTGCTTTTTTATGCTGTTTTAGGAGGAATGAAAGGAATCACATATACACAAGTTGCACAATATTGTGTTTTGATTTTTGCTTTTATGGTGCCTGCAATTTTTATCTCTATTCAAATGACAGGAAACCCAATTCCGCAATTAGGTTTTGGTGGATTTGATGAAAACGGAGTTTATTTGTTAGATAAATTAGATGGATTACACAAAGAATTAGGATTTGCAGAATACACGTCAGGAAGTAAAACTACGTTAGATGTCTTTTTAATTACAGCAGCTTTAATGTTCGGAACAGCAGGTTTACCCCATGTAATCGTTCGTTTTTTCACAGTTAAAAGAGTTGTAGATGCGCGTAAATCTGCTGGTTGGGCATTGTTGTTTATTGCAATTTTATACACAACAGCGCCTGCGATTGCAGTTTTTGCAAGAACTAATTTAATTGATACGGTTAGTAATCAAGAATATGAAAAAATGCCAGAATGGTTTGGTAATTGGGAAAAGACAGGACTCATAAAATTTGATGATAAAAATAATGACGGATTAATTCAGTATGTAGCAGATGCCAAAAAGAATGAATTAATTGTAGATAAAGATATTATGGTATTGGCAAATCCAGAGATTGCGGGTTTACCAAATTGGGTAATTGCATTAGTAGCTGCAGGAGCTTTAGCAGCGGCATTATCTACTGCAGCAGGATTGTTATTAGTGATTTCTGCATCTGTTTCTCATGATTTGATAAAGAAAATGATCAATCCAAATATTTCTGAAAAAGGCGAATTAGTAGCAGCAAGATTATCAGCAGTTGTAGCTGTTTGTGTTGCAGGTTATTTTGGAATAAATCCACCAGACTTTGTCGCCGCCACGGTAGCATTGGCTTTTGGTTTGGCAGCAGCCTCCTTTTTTCCTGCAATAGTTTTAGGTATTTTTAGTAAAAGGATGAATAAAGAAGGTGCTATTTTAGGAATGGCAGTAGGAATTTTATTAATGCTTTTTTATATGATGAAATTTAAATTCGATTGGTTTGGTGGCGGAACAAAAGAAGATTGGTGGTTTGGAATATCACCAGAAGGGTTTGGTACAGTTGCTATGATTGCTAACTTTATTGTTTCTTTAATCGTTTCAAAATTTACACCAGCACCACCTAAAGAAGTCATAGAAATCGTAACGAATATTAGAATTCCGAGTGGAGCAGCAGAAGCTACACACTAATTAAAAAGAATATATTTAATTGCTACTAGTCGATGAGTTTTTGTTGTAGGTAGAAAAAATAGTGGTAAATAATATCCATTTAATAGTTTAGTGTTAAAAATAAAGTATAAGAAATGAGTAACTATCATATCAAACATTTAGAAGAGTATTATCAAGTTTATAGAAAATCTATTCGTGAACCAGAAAACTTTTGGGAAGAGATTGCTGAAGAGCATTTTGTTTGGCGTAAAAAATGGGATAAAGTTTTAGATTGGGATTTTTCTAAACCAGAAGTTAAATGGTTTGAGGGTGCTCAGTTAAATATTACAGAAAATTGTATTGATCGACATTTAGCAACAAGAGGAGATAAAACAGCCATATTATTTGAGCCAAACGATCCAAGTGAAGCAGCAGAACATATTACATACAGACAGCTTTCTTATAGAGTTAATCAATTTGCAAATGTACTTAAAGCCAATAATGTTGGTAAAGGAGATAGAGTATGTATTTATGTTCCAATGATCCCAGAATTGGCTATTGCAACGCTAGCTTGTGCAAGAATAGGTGCTATTCATTCCGTAGTTTTTGCGGGTTTTTCATCAGTTGCATTATCAACAAGAATTAACGACTCTAATTGTAAAATGGTGATTACATCTGATGGTTCTTATCGTGGTGCAAAAACAATCGACTTAAAAGGAATTGTAGATGAAGCTTTAGAGAATTGCCCATGTGTAGAAACTGTTTTGGTAGCGAAAAGAATTAATTCTCAAATTAAGATGAAAGAAGGTCGTGACCAATGGTTGCAGCCATTATTGGATGATGCTTCAACATACTGTGAAGCAGAAATAATGGATGCAGAGGATCCTTTATTTATTTTATATACATCTGGGTCTACAGGAATGCCAAAAGGAATGGTGCATACAACTGCTGGTTATATGGTCTATACAGCATATACGTTTAAAAATGCATTTCAATATAAA
>LAQA01000055.1:1275-1398 GCA_000981625.1 Flavobacteriaceae bacterium ASP10-09a | reverse complement strand
ATTGTGTATGGTCCGTTAGCAAACGGAGCAACCACAGTCATGTTTGAAGGGGTTCCAAGTTATCCAAATTTCGGACGTTTCTGGGAAATTGTAGAGAAACATAAGGTGAATCAGTTTTATACC
>LAQA01000055.1:1110-1225 GCA_000981625.1 Flavobacteriaceae bacterium ASP10-09a | reverse complement strand
TAAAGGTATTGGGGTCTGTAGGAGAACCTATTAATGAAGAAGCTTGGCATTGGTACAATGACAATATTGGTAAGAAGAAAAGTCCGATTATTGATACCTGGTGGCAAACAGAAAC
>LAQA01000055.1:0-1043 GCA_000981625.1 Flavobacteriaceae bacterium ASP10-09a | reverse complement strand
CCTTTTATAGGTATTCAGCCTGCTATAATGGATGAAAACGGTAAAGAGTTAAAAGGAAATCAAGTGGAAGGAAGATTGTGTATCAAATTTCCTTGGCCAAGTATTGCAAGAACTATTTGGGGAAATCATGAACGTTATAAAGAAACCTATTTTTCTGCATATAAGAATATGTACTTTACAGGCGATGGCGCTTTAAGAGATGAGGTTGGGTATTATAGAATTACAGGTAGAGTAGATGACGTAATTATTGTTTCTGGACATAATTTAGGAACAGCGCCAATTGAGGATGCTATAAATGAACATCCTGCTGTTGCAGAATCTGCTATTGTTGGTTTTCCGCACGATATAAAGGGAAGTGCATTGTATGGATATGTAACTTTAAAAGATACTGGAGAAAGCAGAAATCATGATAATTTAACAAAAGAAATCAATCAATTAATAACAGATAGAATAGGTCCGATTGCTAAATTAGATAAAATTCAGTTCTCAGAAGGATTGCCGAAAACGCGTTCAGGAAAAATTATGCGTCGAATTTTACGTAAAATAGCTTGTAATGAAATGGATAATTTAGGAGATGTTTCAACGCTGTTAAATCCGGAAGTTGTTCAGCGTATTATTGATAATAGATTATAAATAATCTTAAAATAAATTTATTTAGACCTGTTATGTTTTAAAAAGCTGATAGGTCTTTTTGTATGTTGTACTTTTGTTAATCTGTCATAGTTCTTTTCAATGGCATATAAATTGACAATAATTAAGTATACATATTCTAAATTTAAAAGCATTAATGCAACACTTAAACGATTCAAAAGAAGGCAAAAAGAAACCAAAAATTTCTATTTTAAAAGCATTTAAAACAATTATTTGGCCAAAGCGAAAGTTAGTTTTTATAGGGTTGATTCTTATCGTTTTAAGTAGATTATCTAGTTTGGTTGCACCTTTAAAAATTCAAACGTTGTTAGATGAGGTAATTCCTAATAAGGATTATGAGCAATTGTATAGCCTATTACTTATTGTTGGGTTGGCAATTTTAGTACAAGCAA
>LAQA01000054.1:11304-17371 GCA_000981625.1 Flavobacteriaceae bacterium ASP10-09a | reverse complement strand
TTCTAACAGAAACATAAATAACATCATCTGCTTCAATAATGTACCCTTTATTACTTGTTATTACACTTGTTGCATTTGAATCTTGAAATAATTGATCTCCAATTGCTGTAGAACTTGTTTCGTATGTAGCAGTATTAGAGACTGTTCCGGTAATTATCGATGTTTCTGGTTGCCCAATTGGTATTATTTTAAAACCAATATTTTGATTTTTTGGTGTAGAAATATAAATATACTGATTTTGAATTGGGTCATTACTCGTAATTGGTGGTAAGTAATGTTTCTTACTTAACTGAGCATGTATATTTTGAAAACTAATTAAGATAAAAAAAATGAAAATTAAAAATTGAATTTTACTTTTGAACATAATTTATGTGATAGATATAAGCTATAAAAATACTAAGAAAATATATAGAATTTTAATAAGTTTTAGTTTAAAATAAAAATAACGCAATTGTTTGTTGAAAAATTGTTCAAGTTTATAAAAAAAAACACACACCTAATTTTTTTTTGTGGATTTAAAACTCATAATCTTAGTGCTTTATGTTTATTTCAAATAACTTCTTGGATCCGCTTTTATATCTGAGACTTTAGTTGATTTTAAATTATGTAGAGGATACTTATAAAGTCATTGATTATACTTAATATTTATCTTTAAAAGAAAAAAAATACAATTATATAAAAAGTACAAATATTTCCTTGGACTTATTTTCCTTGGTAAATAAAATTTTATTTTGTAACTTTGTTTACAATTAAAAAATATTTAAGATGAAGACGAATAAAATTATTTATTATACTTCTAAAGGGTCATTAACGTTATTAATTCTTTTTTCCGTGGGAATGTATTTCTTCAATCACGAACAAGCAGTAGTTCTGTTTACTAGTTTTGGTTACCCTACATATATTATTTACCCGTATGCAGTTGTAAAATTACTAGGTTTATTCGCTTTATGGTTTGTTGATCACAAAGTGATTAAAGAGTGGGCATATGCTGGTTTTTTCTTTGCATTTATTTTAGCCTTCTTCGCACATTTTATGGTTGGAGATGGAGAACGAATGGGAGCAGCACTAGCCATAATTTTATTAATAGTTTCTTATTTTTATAGTAAGAAAATATAAAATTATAAAAGGAGAAACAAGAATTGAATTAAAAAATTATTTAAATGAAAAAAGTATTAACGTTTGCCGGAAGTACAAGCTCAACATCTATCAATAAAAAATTAGCAACGTTTGCTGCAGAAAATTTAAAAAAAACCTCTTTTGATGTGATAGACTTAAGAGATTTTACTTTGCCAATTTATAGCAGTGATGAAGAACAAAATGGATTTCCAGAAGATGCGAAAAAGTTTACTTCGTTGTTAAATAATTATGATGGATTTATCCTTTCATTAGCAGAACATAATGGATCTTATTCTGCTGCTTTTAAAAATATTTTTGATTGGAGTACAAGAGTAGAAAATAATTTTTTTAGGGACAAACCATTATTATTAATGGCAACTTCTCCCGGAGGAAGAGGAGGACAGACGGTTTTAGAAACTGGGGTTCAATCATTTTCTAGAATGGGTGCCAAAAAGATAATTTCTTTTTCATTGCCTAGTTTTTATGACAATTTTAAAGAGGGTAAAATCGTTCAGCAAGATTTGCTAGTATTATTAAAAGAACAGGTAAATAAATTTGAGAATTCTGTAAATCAATAAAAAATGAAAATAGTTTTATACGGAAAACAAGGTCATGCATATACAGTTGCATTTAAAAACTTTTTAAACTCAACAGATGTTCCTTATATATATAAAGATATTACTAAAGATGCTGAAGCAAGAGAACACAGCAAAAAATTGTATGATGGCGTTGTGAAATTTCCAACTTTATTTGTAGATGATGCAATATATTTAACGCCAACAACAGAAGAGTTTAATAAAATAATGCAAGATTTAAGATTAAGAGCTTAAGTTCTTTAATATAGAGAAAGAATGATTCTTTACTCTTTGTTAAATAAACTTTTGTTCTATTTAATAATTTTAGTTTTTAATACTAAATATGATAATATGGGAGACATTTCTAAAGACATCAATTCTAAGTTTGTAAGTAATAAAGTAAAGGCATTAATCAATATAAAGTACACCTCTAATTGGTTAAGTAGTAAAGAGAATGATTTTTTTAAACCTCATGGAATTTCACCACAACAATATAATATTTTAAGAATTTTACGAGGTGCAAAAGAGAAGGTTAAGGTACAGCTTGTTAAAGATAGAATGATAGAAAGAGCGCCAAATGCAACGCGTTTAATGGATAAGCTATGTGATAAAAATTTAATAGAAAGGGAGCGTTGTGAGTATGATCGAAGAGTCGTATATGTTAAAATCACAAAAACAGGGTTAAAATTATTATCGGCTATAGACGACAATAAAAACGCATCTTTTTTAGAGAAAATTACTGATGAAGAAGCTATTGTTTTAAGTAATTTACTAGATAAAATTAGGTAAAAAAATTTATCAAAATATTTTCTTTGGAAAATGTTTTAATTAAAGATACGAACAAAATGTTAGTTCGAGTGATTCCGATTTTTCATCAAAATTGTATACAGAGCACATTAATAACAAAAAATAATGAAAAAATATAAAACTGTACAACATAAAGTAACAAGTCCTTTGGTTAATATGGGGCCTATAAAATTACGTCAACCATTACCAACATTAGGGATAGAGAACGTAGATCCATTTTTATTATTACATCATTATGGTCCTTATGCAATTTCAGAGTTTAACAATCCATTCGATTTAGGCCCGCATCCTCATAGAGGTTTCGAACCCATAACGTTGTTATTTAAAGGCGAGCAATTACACAAAGATTCATTAGGAAATGAAATGGTTGTAAAAGCAGGCGATGTTCAATGGACAACTGCAGGTCGAGGAATTATCCATGCAGAAGGACCCACCAAAGAATTCGTAAAAAAAGGCGGCGATTTAGAAGGAATTCAGTTGTGGTTGAATTTGCGAGCAAAAGATAAAATGATGACTCCTAATTATCAACACCTAGAAGAGAAACAAATTCCAAAAGTATTTTCTAAAGATAAAAAAGTGCAGTTAAATATTATCGCAGGGAAACAAAATAATGAAGTTGGATTGATACGAACACAGACTGATGTTAATGTTTTTTCTGTGAAAGCTGCTGAAGGAGGAAAGATAGATTTTGAAATACCTCAAAATCATCAATCTTTAATTTATTTGTTAGATGGAGAAATTTTAGTAAATGATTCTGAAGTTTTACAAAAAGGAGAAAATCAAATGATTACGTTTCATCAAGATGGAAATACCATTCAATTTGAAGCAAAAAAAGAAAGCACCATTTTAGTTTTATCAGGGGCGCCAATAAAAGAGGAAATTTCGCAGTATGGACCCTATGTTATGAATACTCAAACAGAAATTTTGGAAGCAATGCGTGATTATCAGCAAGGAAAAATGGGTTATTTATATTAGGGTGTTTCCGAAAAAGGGTCGTGCTTTCCACGATATTTTTTTTGAGAAAAACAAAAAAAGGATGCTGTTTCTATCATTAACGCAAAAAACTCAAGGGTATCATTAACCTTGAGTTTTTTCTTTTCAGAAAATAAACATATCTTGCTAATTATTATGCGTGCATAACAAATTTAATTCCAAAATCATGAAATATAAGCACATTTTTGAACCATTAGATTTAGGTTTTACAACCCTAAAAAATAGAATTTTAATGGGTTCTATGCACACAGGGTTAGAAGAAGAAAAAAATGGTATCGATAAAATTGCAACCTACTATGCTGAAAGAGCAAAAGGAGGAGTAGGATTAATTGTCACAGGAGGAATTTCACCAAATATTCAAGGTTGGACAGGCCCTTTTGCGGCAAGAATGTCTTCAACAAAACATGCAAAACATCACCAAAAGATTACAGCAGCAGTCCATAAAGAAGGAGGTAAGATTTGTATGCAAATTTTACATTCTGGACGTTATGGATACCATCCATTTAATGTAGCTCCTTCTAAAATAAAATCACCAATAACACCTTTTAAGCCCTTTAAATTAACCCAGTCAGGAATCAAAAGAACAATTAGAGATTTTGTAAACTGTGCAGAATTATCTAAAGTTGCAGGTTATGATGGTGTTGAAATTATGGGTTCAGAAGGCTATTTAATCAATCAATTTATTGCTAAAAGAACCAATAAAAGAACTGATAATTATGGTGGGGAATATGAGAACAGAATACGTTTGCCAATAGAATTGGTAAGACAAACTAGAGAAGCTGTTGGTAAAGATTTTATCATTATTTACAGATTATCAATGTTAGATTTAGTCGAAAACGGTAGTTCTTGGGAAGAAGTTGTTCAGCTTGGAAAAGAGATAGAAAAAGCAGGAGCAACCATTATTAATACAGGAATTGGTTGGCACGAAGCTAGAGTACCAACGATTGCAACATCGGTTCCTAGAGGAGCATTTACGTGGGTTACAAAAAGAATGAAAGAAGAATTGTCAATTCCATTGATAACTTCTAATCGAATTAATATGCCAGAAACTGCTGAAAAAATATTATCAGAAGGAGATGCAGATATGATTTCTATGGCGCGTCCCTTTTTAGCAGATCCAGAATGGGTAAATAAAGCTGAGCAAGAAAAAGTAGACGAAATAAATACCTGTATTGGTTGTAATCAAGCATGTTTAGATCATGTTTTTGAACAGAAAGTAGCCAGTTGTTTGGTAAATCCAAGAGCCTGTCATGAAACAGAATTGAATTATAATCCCACAGAAAATAAGAAAAAAATAGCTGTAATTGGTGCAGGTCCTGCTGGTTTAGCGGCCTCAACAATTTTAGCACAAAGAGGTCATGTTGTTTCCTTATTTGATGCAGATAAAGAAATTGGTGGTCAGTTTAATATTGCAAAACTAATACCTGGTAAAGAAGAATTTTATGAAACGTTACGTTATTTTAAAAGACAAATAGAAATCCATAATGTAAGTTTAAAACTTAATACCAGAGTTTCTGTAGATGATTTAATAAATTCAGATTTTGATGAAATTATAGTTGCTACAGGAATTAAGCCAAGAGAATTAAAAATCGAAGGAATCAATCATCAAAAAGTATTGAGCTATTTGGACGTTTTAAAACATAAAAAACCAGTAGGAAAACGTGTTGCAGTGATAGGTGCAGGAGGAATTGGTTTTGATGTTTCAGAATATTTAACACATGAAGGCGAATCTACTGCGTTAAATATAGATTCATGGTTAAAAGAATGGGGAATTGATAAATCTTTAGAAGCAAGAGCAGGAATTGAGAATGTAATACCTGTTTTTGATACTTCTCCAAGAGAAATTTTTATGTTTAAAAGGAGTAAAGGTAAATTTGGTGGAGATTTAGGAAAAACTACAGGTTGGATTCATCGATCTACTTTAAAGAAGAAAAAAGTTCAGTTTATAGGAGGAATTTCTTATACTAAAATTGATGAGAAAGGGCTGCATTATGTACAAGATGAAGAAGCCAAAATTTTAGAAGTTGATAACATCGTTATTTGTGCAGGGCAAGCGCCTTTTAAAGAATTGTATCAGCCTTTATTAGATGCTGGTAAAATTGTGCATGTTATTGGTGGTGCAGATTTTGCTTCAGAATTAGATGCAAAAATCGCCATTAATCAAGGAGCAAGATTAGCTGCAAAATTATAATGTTTTTTATTTTACAATTTAATTTTAAAAAATTTACTTATGAAATCATTTACTGTTGAAGAAATAACATCACTTGTAGGTGGTGAGCAAATTGGTTATTGTAAGGATAAAATACATGCTCCAGAGCAAATTGAAAAAGCTTTAAAAGGAAATGTTACTTTTATAGGGAATTCTAAGTATGCTCGATTATGGGAAAACTCAAAGGCAAGTATAGCTATTGTTTATGATGGAATAAAAATTCTTCCAGAAGATGGAAAAGCATTTGTGAAAGTGAAAGATGCTGATTTAGCGATGGCAGTTTTATTAGAAGCTTTCGAGCCAGATCCACCTCATTTTGAAACAGATATTCATCCTACAGCCGTTATCGATAAAACGGTAAAAGTAG
>LAQA01000054.1:0-11227 GCA_000981625.1 Flavobacteriaceae bacterium ASP10-09a | reverse complement strand
AATTGGAAAAGAGACTATTATTTGGTCTGGAACTGTTATTCGAGAACGAAGCATTATTGGAAGTCATTGTATTTTTCACTCAAATGTTAGTATTGGAGCTGATGGTTTTGGCTATAGACCTAGTAATGACGGTAGGGGTTTAGTGAAAATAAAACATATTGGGAACGTTGTTATCGGAAATGCGGTAGAAGTAGGTGCTAATTCATGTATTGATCGTGGAAAATTCAGCTCAACTATTTTAGGTGATGGATGTAAGATAGATAATTTAGTGCAAATAGGGCATAACTCAGTGTTAGGGAAATGCTGTATAATGGCTGGAAACAGTGGTTTAGCAGGTTCTGTAACTTTAGGAGATGGTGTTATTATTGGCGGAAGCGCTTCTATAAAAGATCATATTACTATACATTCTGGAGCTAAAGTAGGTGCGGGTTCTGGTGTTATAAGTGATGTAGCAGCTGGGAAAACTGTAGTTGGTTATCCTGCTTGCGACTCAAGAGAAAAGATGAAACAATGGGTAGCTTTGCGTAAACTTGCAAGAAATTAAGTGTTTAATTCTTAACACGATCTTACTTACCTATTTTAAAGGACTTTTACTATTTCTATAATTTGATGGTAGCAAATAAATAACGATATTTGCTGCCAAACAAACTAATTAAGAAATAATGGGAATGAATAAAAATACTGTCCTTGGTTGGGCAACTTTTTTAATGCTTATAATGGGTGTTGTATTAATTTTAATGGGTGCTTACAGGTATGAAGATGTTGCTGGTTGGGGTTTTGCTACAGTGGGAATTGGTTTTTTCTGTATTGCATGGGTTTTTAATGCTTTAAAAGGAAGAGTATAAAAAAAGTCTACTATTTTCAGTAGCAATTTTAATTTTATAAAATATATATAATGAGCGACGATAAGAAAGTAATCTTTTCGATGAATAAGTTGTCTAAAACTTATCAATCAACAGGAAAACAAGTTTTAAAAGATATTTATTTAAGCTTCTTTTATGGAGCAAAAATTGGAATTCTTGGTTTAAACGGATCTGGGAAATCAACTTTATTAAAAATTATAGCAGGTACAGAAAAGAATTTTCAAGGAGATGTAACTTTTTCTCCTGGTTATAATGTAGGATACTTAGAACAAGAACCACAGTTAGATCCTGAAAAAACAGTAATTGAAATTGTAAGAGAAGGTGTTGCAGAAACTGTTGCTATATTAGATGAATATAACAAAATAAACGACATGTTTGGTTTGGAAGAAATCTATTCTGATGCAGATAAGATGGAAAAGTTAATGAACCAGCAAGCTGAATTGCAAGATAAAATTGATGCAGCAAATGCTTGGGAATTGGATACTAAACTAGAGATTGCAATGGATGCTTTAAGAACTCCGGATTCTGACAAGAAAATTGGAGTACTTTCAGGAGGTGAAAAAAGACGTGTTGCTTTGTGTAGGTTGTTATTACAAGAACCAGAAATTTTATTGTTAGATGAGCCAACAAACCATTTAGATGCAGAATCAGTTCATTGGTTAGAGCACCATTTGGCACAATATAAAGGAACTGTAATTGCAGTAACACATGATAGATATTTCTTAGATAATGTTGCTGGTTGGATTTTAGAATTAGACAGAGGAGAAGGGATTCCTTGGAAAGGAAATTATTCTTCTTGGTTGGATCAAAAATCACAAAGAATGGCTCAAGAAAGTAAAACAGCTTCTAAACATCAGAAAACTTTAGAGCGTGAACTAGAATGGGTTAGACAAGGAGCAAAAGGTCGTCAAACAAAGCAGAAAGCGCGTTTGAAAAATTACGACAAATTAATGAGTCAAGATCAAAAACAGGTTGATGAAAAACTGGAAATCTACATTCCTAACGGACCAAGATTAGGTACAAATGTTATTGAATCGGCAGGTGTTTCTAAAGCTTATGGAGATAAATTATTATATGATAATTTAGAATTTAATTTACCACAAGCAGGAATTGTTGGAATTATTGGTCCTAACGGAGCAGGAAAAACAACGATTTTTAAAATGATAATGGGAGAAGAAGCTCCTGATAAAGGAACTTTTAATGTAGGTGAAACTGCAAAAATTGCATATGTAGACCAGGCGCATTCAAATATTGATCAAGAAAAAACAATCTGGGAAAATTTTTCAGACGGTCAAGATTTAGTGATGATGGGAGGAAAGCAAGTGAATTCTAGAGCATATTTAAGTCGTTTTAATTTTTCTGGAAGTGAGCAAAACAAGAAAGTAAATACACTTTCTGGAGGAGAAAGAAATAGACTTCATTTAGCGATGACTCTAAAAGAAGAAGGAAATGTTTTACTATTAGATGAGCCAACAAACGATTTAGATGTAAATACATTAAGAGCATTAGAAGAAGGTTTAGAAAACTTTGCAGGTTGTGCAGTTGTAATTAGTCACGATAGATGGTTTTTAGATAGAGTTTGTACACATATTTTAGCTTTTGAAGGAAATAGTGAAGTATATTTCTTTGAAGGTGGTTTTTCTGAATACGAAGAAAACAAAAAGAAACGTTTGGGTGGAGATTTAATGCCTAAACGAATTAAATATAGAAAGTTAATTAGATAACGAATCATATTATTTCTGACTAATTATATAAAATAATTTTTGTTTAAAAATCATATTAGATATTTTTTTTTATAGAAAAACTCTTTATTAGAATATCAAAACCCTATTGTACAATAGGGTTTTTTTGATGTTCATAGTTTTAACCTCTTTTTTTTCTGATAGTTGTTCTTTTTTTAGAGTTCTTATTCATTTTTATAGATCGAGCTTTCTTATCTACTTTCTGTATTCTGTTTTTTTTTCTAATTATAGAGCTTGTTCTTCTTTTAGTATCCTTTCTAACATCAACTTTTTTATCATTACTAGGTTTTCTATAAGAATTATTAGAGTTCCTTTTTAATCTTTTTCTCTTATCAAAATTTGTCGTTGATTTTCTCCTTTTTAAAATGGTACTTCTTTTCCCTATTCTTGAATTTCTATTAGCCCGGTAATAGTAGAAATCATTATCTTCTAAAATCTGAGAATAGTTGTTCCTAAAATCATTTCTAAAGAAATATGGATCATTATAATCACAAATTGCACCTAAGCTTAAGTTAAAATTAAGACCAAAACTATCTGTATAAAAACTTGTTCTTCTTACTTGACCAAAAAAAAATGCTTCCCCCAAATTGTTGTAACTTACTCTTAAGTCACCAACTCTTGTTAAATTACCAAATTTGTAATTCATTATAACACGACCAATTCTTCTTACATTACCTTTAAAGTCGTAAGAGATTTTTGTGTTGCCAACATTCGTAATTCTACCTCTATTATCTCTTAGGATTCGTGGTGAGATTGCACGATTTCTTCTTCCGTTGTAATCATAATAAATTGTATTTCTTTTTATGTCAAAATCAAAATCTCCATTTAAAAATACATGAAATTGAATACCTCGTTCAAAAAAACTAACAGAGTTGTTGTTATTATAATAAACCCCAACTTTTGTAATAGGTGATCTTTCGTTGTTTTTAGCTTCAATTGTAGAAACCATTATGAACATTCCTAATAATATAAGTATACCTTTTTTCATAATATATGGTTTTAAGGATTTTGCTTACTCTAATTGCTTTTCAGCTTCCGCATTTGATAAGCTAATTTTCAAAGAGCGTGCCAAAATTTTAAATTTAGTTTATTGAGGAATATTGATGTTATTTATTTACTTGATATATAGTATTTTAGAGTTCTTTAAAAAAATGATATGATCATTTTAAAGTTGTTTTTTTTAAAAGTTTATACGACTTAGAAGAAACTGATTTCTAAATAATAGAAGTCTTTTGTAGAAGTTTATTAAATAATACTTTATGATTTAAGTTTAGGTAGGTGTTGGTTTACTATTGATCAATTAGGAACTGATAGTCAAATTTAGATTTTGGATTCAATCCTAATTCACCAAAGATAAATTAAGAGCTATTCTGAAATTTAAAACTAAGGTTTTACTTGTTTAAAAATATACTCTTGATTATTTTGTATTATATACATTTCCTTACAATTGGTTGGGTATATAAAATCATGTTTTTGACTTAAATTGAAAGAAGAATTATTAGTTATAAAAACACTCTCAAAGTCTTTTTTTCCACTTATCGAGTATCTAGAAATTTTATATTTTAAAGTATCTATTTTTTCTTCAATCTTAAACCAAGCTCCACTAGCTATTCCAGGTAACCAAGTACCGTTTTTTAAATTAAATGTTTCTATGTCCGGAAATTCAGTACCAATTAAATTAAGCTCAGAATTAAGTTTTTTAAAAAAAGCAGCATTGTGTTCTTTTAAAATAGATCTATTTTTATATTCTTGAATTTGCTGATTTTTTACATAATAAACCACTTTATTCGTTTTACCTTTTAAAATGTTTCCAATAGGACTTGGTGTTAGTAAATAAGAACTTTTTAACTTTAATTGAATACTCTTTTTTGTGCAAGAATTTATGATTGTGTCGGTTACAAATCTAGCACAATTACTCCCGTTTTTGATAAATGCACCGTAAGGAAATTCTTTTTTATCAATTAAATTATAAATAAATTTAATGGCATTATTATAATTAATTTGATGATTAATACTTGCAATTAGGCGGCCTTCTCCATGTGTTTTTTTAGGGTTTTTTTCCAACCATAACAAAACATCATCAAGATTTGCTAGGGTGTTATTTTTAAAGCAAGCTTTTAAAGGAATATGAATCTCTGGATCTGTTTCAAAAGACCGTACTCTCCCATTCCCATAAGAAGTCATATATCTTCCAAAATCAAAATATCTAATCTCAGGTTCATTTTTTTTAATCAATAACAATGCAGAATGCCCTGCTTTAATAGCGTGCTTTGTGCCTATCCCAATTTTTGGACAAATTCTACTAGAAAGCTCCCAATAAGCTGGCCTAACGATAGTATCAGGAAATGATAATATAACGATAATTGCATTTTCGACCTCACTTGTTTTCATCTTCAGTAACTCTTGCTTTTTTTTTAATTTATGTAATTTGCTTTACTTTAGTTATTTGTCGTTAAAAAGAGAATTACTAATTATTTTAAAAGTCTTGAATGCAAAGTAAATAGAGAAAATTATAGCCGTAAATCCAGCTAAAATTAACAGGTAAGCAATATAGATTTTCGGGGAATCTGAAAATCTATCAAAAGCTTTAAATCCCATAGTTAGAATGATTGGAGAAGCAATAAAAAGAAAGACTAAAATCCCTAATCTTATTAATCCTTTACCTAATAATTGTGTATCTGTACTCATGGCTTATAGTTTTTAATTGCATTTCTTACACTTCCAAATTCTTGTAATAGTGTACTTGCTGTTTTTTGGTCGATGTTTAGAGCTGTGACTAACATTTTTTCACCTCTATCGACTAACTTCTTATTAGATAGTTGCATATCTATCATCTTATTTCCTTTTATTTTTCCAAGTTGAATCATGGTCGCAGTAGAGAGCATGTTTAGAACTAGTTTTTGGGCCGTTCCTGCTTTCATTCTAGAACTTCCTGTTACAAATTCTGGACCAACAACAACTTCAATAGGTAATTGCGCTGTGATTGATAAAGGACTATTTTTATTACAAGAAATACTGCCAGTAATAATATTGTTTTCGTTGCATTTTTCTAAAGTAGAAATTACATAAGGTGTTGTACCTGAAGCTGCAATTCCAACTACAACATCTTTTTCAGATATAGTATGTTCTAGTAAATCTAACCAACCTTGATTGGTAGAATCTTCAGCAAATTCAACAGCTTTTCTAATAGCATAATCTCCACCTGCAATTAAACCAACAACCAATTCATGAGGAACACCAAAAGTTGGTGGGCATTCAGAAGCATCTAAAACTCCTAATCTTCCAGAAGTTCCTGCACCAATGTAAAAAAGTCTTCCCCCAGTTTTTAGTTTTTCAACAATTTGTTGTGTTAATTTTTCTATTTGAGGTAATGCCTTTTCTACTGCTAACGGAACTGTTTTGTCTTCGTTATTAATGTTGGTTAATAATTGAGATACAGTCATCTTTTCTAGATGATTGTATTTAGAATCTTGTTCTGTGGTTTTTATAAAAGTCATTATCAAAAATACTATTTTTTTGTATTCTTGAATAATGATTTAAAGTGAAGTTTTAGTTTTTATCAATTAAATCTATATTAAAAGTATCTGTTTCTGAAATATGAAAATAACCTAAAGGGAAATTGGCCTCATTTGTAGTATTTATCATATTTCCCAACAAAGAGGAAGGAACAGATTGAAAAGGTCCGCCAGCATTTTGGCCACTTTGATTTATCAATACTCTAAAATAAGTGTAATATTCTTTTGAAACTCCAGACATTTTAATGGCAATATTTTTAGGGAATTCAATATCATCATCTTCATAAAAGTAAGAAAAATTATATTCTGAACCATCGAAATAACGGTCTTCGATTGTAATATAATTGTATATATCGATATTAAAAAGATAATAATTCTCTACTGCGACCTCATCGGTAAAAGATATTTTTAATTCTATCTCTTCACCAGAAAAAAGCGTTTCATCACCTTGTTGAATATCATTTATTTTATTGGATTTAACTTTTATGGCTTTTCCTTTAAAAGTTTCATTTTCATGAATTACTGTTAATTCATATTCAGTGTTATCAGAAGGGAAAAATGAATTTATAGGTTCATAATTTCCGTTAGCATCTAAATCAGAAAAAACATAAACTTCATTGTTGGATAAATTTGTTAAAAATACAGTTGCATTCGTTACTGTTTGGATTGTATTATCAAAATAGTCGGCAGATAAACTTAATTTTACTACAGAGTTTGTTGCAATAGGATTTTGGTTAAACAATACTTCAAAGGATGCGTCAATAATCAATTTTGGCTCAATTGAAGGAACAGAGACTTCTATTACTTTTTCACAATTAGTAAATAACAAAATCGTTAAAATTGTAAGTATATATATCTTTTTCATTGTCTTAAAATTTAAAATTATAAGTAATAGAAGGAACCATTCCAAAGATAGAAGTTTGTATTGCTTCGTTTCTGAAAGTTTCTCTATTCTGAGTAAAACTTATAGAGGCTGCGTTTTGTCTTCCGTATAAATTGTAAATACCAAAAACCCATTCTGTTTGCCATTTTCTGTTTTTGTTCTTTTCAGGAACCAGAGTAGCAGAAATATCTAGCCTATGATAAGTAGGAAGTCTATTTGTATTTCTTCTATTATCATCATATATAGGAACATTTAAACCCTGTACTTCATATTGTCCAACAGGGTAATTTGTTGGCTGACCTGTTTGAAATAAAAAGTTTGCATTGATCACCCACTTTTTAGAAATTTCATAACTAGTATTTATAGAAATATCATGAGTTTTATCATAAGGTGTGCTATACCATTTACCTTGATTTATACCAGGCTCATTTGTTGTTCTTCCGGGAGTTTGTTGTTCTGACCTAGATAAAGTGTAGGCTAACCAACCTTTAAAACTTCCTGTATTCTTTTTTAACAAAAATTCTAAACCATATGCTCTTGCTTGTCCGTTTAAAATAACAGTTTCAATTTCATTATTAGCTACTAAATTAGCACCATTAATATAATCTATTCTGTTTTGGATGTCTTTATAAAAAACTTCAGTTTCTAAAGAATAATCTCCGTCTTTTATTAATTTAAAATAACCAACAGCAAATTGATCTAGCAACTGAGGCTTGATGTATTTTCCACTAGGAGCCCATATATCAAGTGGAGTAGGAGATGATGTATTAGAAAGTAAATGTAGGTATTGAGCCATTCTGTTGTAGCTCGCTTTTATTGAAGTATTGTCATCTAAAATATAAGACATTGAGACTCTCGGTTCAAAATTACTGAAACTAACAATTGCATCACTTCTTTTAAAAGACTCTGTTTCTGTAGCTTCAGCAGATTCGTATTTTTTAAATTGTTGATTATAAATTACAGGATTATTATTTGCATATACATTTAATTCATCTTGCCCCAAACGTGTAAAATTACTAAATCGCATTCCATATTGTAAGGTTAGTTTAGGATTAACTCTATGTTCAGCTTCTATGTAAGTAGCAAATTCATTGGCATATTTGTCAGTTAATTTTTCTGGTAAAATTCCAGAATCTTCTCTATTTGGAATAATTTTTCCAGGATTAAATTTGATGTAAATATTATTGATACCATAACTTAATTTAAACTTCTCATTTAAATAGTGTTTAAAGTCATATTTTAAATTGAAGTTTGTGATTCCTGAATCCCATTCAAAACCAACAAAGTCAAGAATTAATCCATAGAAATAATCAGAATAAATTAAAGATAAATTAGAGAATATTTTGTCAGAAAACAGATGATTCCACCTTAAATTAACAACGGTATTTCCATATTTATTTACAAAGTTGTCACTAATTCCGAAGACATCTTTACCAAAATAAGTAGATAAAAAAAGATTATTTCTGTCATTAAACCGGTAATTAACTTTACTATTTAAATCATAAAAATAGGCTTTGTTGTCATTGTCAAAAAGGGGTAAAAATAAATGTGCATATGAAGCTCTTCCTCCAATTAGAAAAGAACTTTTTTCTTTTTCAATCGGTCCCTCAACTAATAATCTGCTAGAAACTAAACCGATTCCACCTGTTAGATTAAAGTCCTTACTATTTCCTTCCTTTTGATAAATATCTAAAACGGATGATAATCTTCCTCCAAAACGCGCAGGAATTCCTCCTTTGTATAACTTTACATCTTTAATTACATCAGGATTAAAAACAGAGAAAAATCCAAATAAATGAGAAGAATTAAAAACGATAGCTTCATCTAATAAAATTAAATTTTGATCTGCAGAACCACCCCTAACATTAAAACCAGAAGCTCCTTCACCTGCGCTTGTTACTCCAGGTAATAGAATTAAAGACTTAATAATATCTGCTTCACCTAAAACGACAGGAATCTGTTTTATCGTTTTTGATGTAAGCTTGTTAACGCTCATTTGTGGAGTTCTAATGTTTAACCTTTCGATATTACTTTCAATCACAATTTCATCCAAACTCTCAAATTCTTCTGTAAGTTTATAGTTTTTAATTATTTTTTCTGATAGATTAATTGTTTCAGTAATCGTCGTAAATCCTAGAGAACTAACTTGAATTTTATAATTTCCTTTTGGAAGTGTAATAGAGTAAAAACCATACTCATTTGTTGTTGTACCAGAGTTTGTTTCTGAAAAATAAATAGAAACGCCTATTAAAGTTTCGTTACTACTTTCGTCATAAACAGTACCACTTATAGTGAACTTTTCTTGACTGAAAGAAGATAATGTTATTAAGGAAATTAAAATGAAAAACTTTTTGAGATCAAGCATTTTTGTTTAATATATCGGTTGTTATTCTCAACAAAATTACGACTATATAATGATAAAATAATGTTAAATTTAAGGTTGTTGCACAAAAAAAACTGATGAGTTTGTCATCAGTTTTTTAAAATTATATGGGTTCTTTTTTTAAGATAAAATACTACTTAAAGTATTGTTAGGTCTCATTGCCTTTGTTGCTAATTCTTCATTTGGTTGGTAATAACCACCAATGTTAACAGATGCTCCTTGTTTATTATTTAACTCTGAAATAATCTTTTCTTCATTTTTAATCAAAGCTTCAAAAATAATTTTAAACTCTGCTTTTAATTCTGTGTTCTTATCTTGATTAGCCAATGCTTCTGACCAATATAAAGCTAAATAGAAATGCGACCCTCTGTTATCTAATTCACCAACTTTTCTTGAAGGTGATTTATCATTGTCTAAGAATTTATCTGTAGCATCATCTAACGTTTCTGCTAAAACTAAGGCTTTAGGATTGTTGTTTGTATTTCCTAAGTGTTCTAAAGAAACAGCTAATGCTAAAAATTCTCCTAAGGAATCCCAACGTAAATGGTTCTCTTCTAAGAATTGTTGTACATGTTTTGGAGCAGAACCTCCTGCTCCTGTTTCAAACAACCCTCCACCATTCATTAGGGGCACAATAGATAGCATTTTTGCTGAAGTACCAACTTCCAAAATTGGGAATAAATCTGTTAAGTAATCACGTAAAACATTTCCTGAAACAGATATGGTATCTTCTCCTTTTATGATTCTTTCTAAAGTAAATTCTGTTGCTTTTATTGGAGATAAAATTCTAATATCTAGATCAGAAGTAGTATGATCTGTTAAATATAGCTTTACTTTTTTGATGATTTCTGCATCATGTGCTCTATTTTCGTCTAACCAAAAAATTGCAGGTGTTTCTGACGCTCTTGCTCTTGATACAGCAAGTTTTACCCAGTCTTGAATTGGCAAGTCTTTTGTTTGGCACATTCTCCAAATATCACCGACTTCAACAGAATGTTCTAGTAAAGTTTTTCCATTAGTATCTATAACAACTACTTTTCCATTTTCAGTAATTTCAAAAGTTTTGTCATGAGAACCATATTCTTCTGCTTTTTGAGCCATTAAACCAACATTTGGTACGGTTCCCATAGTTGTAGGGTCAAAAGCACCATTCTTTTTACAAAAATCGATAGTTGCAGAATAAATTCCGGCATAAGAACTATCTGGGATAATTGCTTTAGTGTCTTGTAATTTACCTTCTGAGTCCCACATTTTACCAGAAGTTCTAATCATTGCAGGCATAGATGCATCAATAATTATATCTGAAGGAATATGCAAGTTTGTAATACCTTTGTCAGAATTAACCATTGCTAATTCTGGACCATGATCAAAAGCATATCTTATATCATCTCTAATTTCATCGCGTTTATCTTTTGGTAACTCACTTAGTTTTCCTAAAAGATTCCCTAAACCATTATTTACATCAACACCAATTTTCTTAAAGGTTTTTCCATGTTTTTTAAATAAATCATTAAAATAAACACGAACTGCATGGCCAAAAATAATAGGATCACTAACTTTCATCATGGTTGCTTTCATATGTAAAGAAAACAATACATTTTTATCTAAAGCATCTTTATATTGTTCTTCTAAAAAGGTAATTAATGCTTTTTTACTCATTACAGTAGCATCAATGATTTCTCCTTCTAATAAGTTTAATTTGTCTTTTAAGACAGTTTTAGTTCCGTTTTCTGCAATATGTTGGATGCTTATAGAAGTTTCATTTTTAGTTGTTATAGATCTTTCATTATGAGCAAAATCTCCTTCAGTCATAGTGGCAACATGTGTTTTAGAATCTGCAG
>LAQA01000009.1:34883-53889 GCA_000981625.1 Flavobacteriaceae bacterium ASP10-09a | reverse complement strand
AGTGATAGAACCTGCATACGTTTTTGCAATTTCTGCTTGTCTATTTTCCAACGCTTTTGGTAAAATAATAACAGGATTAATACTACCCATTTCTGCAAAAACCGGAATTGGTTCTTCTCTTTTTGCTGCTAAATCTAACAAAGCTCTACCTCCACGAATACTTCCTGTAAAACCAACTGCTTTTACTTTTGGATGCGAAACTAATTGTTGTCCAACTTCTATTCCGCTTGAATTTAAATTGGAAAAAACACCATTTGGCATTCCTGTTTTTTGTGCCGCTTTTACAATTGCTGATGCAACTAATGCGCCTGTTCCAGCATGCATTGGATGGGATTTTACAATTACTGGGCAACCTGATGCTAAAGCAGCGGCTGTATCCCCACCTGCTGTTGAATATGCTAAAGGAAAATTACTTGCGCCAAAAACCACAACGGGTCCTAAAGGAATTAGCATTTTTCTGATATCCGATTTTGGCATCGGTTCTCTATTTGGCTGTGCTTCATCAATTGTTGCTTCTAGCCAAGAACCTTCTGCAACTAAATTTGCAAAACTTCTTAATTGCCCAATGGTTCTGCCTCTTTCTCCTTTTGCTCTTCCCTCTGGCAAACCGGTTTCTGAACAATACATTTTTACCAACGCATCATCTAACGCTAGAATTTCATCTGCAATTGCATTTAAAAATTCAGCTTTTTTTACGCCAGAAATAGTTCTAAATTCTTTAAAAGCTGTGGATGCTAAATTAACTGCTTCCTCAATTTCATTAGACGATGCTTCTGTAAAAACAGTTTCGTTGTCTTTGTCTAATTCTGGATTATACGTTTTAAATGTTTTGTTTCCTTTGTCTGATTGTGAATTGCCTATGTAATTTTTTACTGTCATAATTTAGTTTGTACTAACGTTGTTTCTGTTAGGGATTTAAGCATTTGTTTGAGCTCTTTTTTGCTTTTCGCAAAAAAAGCGAGTGTGTAAAGCCCAACCTTTAGAGAACACCCAAAATATTTTATAAATTTTTATAATCTGGCAATGTTGGTCTTATTGCCAAAGCATCTGTAATTACTTTTTCTATTCTTGATCTTTCGCCACCTTCTAAAACAAGTCTTGGAGCTCTAACATATTCATTTCCAATACCTGTATGTACAGATGCCATTTTAATATATTGTACTAACTTCGGGTGAATATCTAATTCTAAAAGTGGCATAAACCATCTGTAAATTGTAATTGCTTCTTGCACTTTACCTGCTTTCACTAACTTATAAATAGCTACCGTTTCTGCTGGAAAAGCGTCTACCAAACCAGCTACCCAACCATCTGCTCCTAAAACTAAACTTTCTAAGGCCAAGGTATCTACCCCTGTCATTATTGCTAACCTGTTTCCGAATCTATTTTTAATTCTTGTAATATTAGTGGTATCTCTTGTAGATTCTTTTACTGCTTGAATATTTGGACAAGCCTCTAAAAGCTCTTGAAACATGTCTAAAGTTACCACTAATTTATAATCTACCGGATTATTATAAATCATAATTGGCAATGACGTACTATTTGCAACTGACTTAAAATAGTGTACAATTTCTGCATCACTTGCCTTGTAGCGCATCGGAGGCAGCATCATTAAACCACTCGCACCATCTTCTTTTGCAGATTTTGCCAAGGCAATTGCTGCTTTGGTAGTTTGTTCTGCAATATTCATTAAAACAGGTATTTTTCCTGCTACAATAGCAACCGTTTCTCTTGTTAACTTTCTGCCTTCGTCTTCTGTTAATGTGCTTGCTTCTCCTAAAGTCCCTCCTAAAACAATACCGTTAACCCCTGCCGCTAGTTGTGCTTGAATATTAACTTTAAACATGTCTAAATCTAATTCATCATTAGAATTAAATTGTGTTGTGACTGCTGGCATTACGCCTTCCCAATTAAATTTCATCTTATTTATGCTTTTTTGATAGCTTAAAATTATAGAATCTTACCTTTTTATAATGGGATTAAATTATTCACTTTTAATACTATACTATCCAAAATAAGCAATAATTCTATATTTTTTGAATACTTTTGTATTAAATTAATAAAAACAGAACAAGGTTAGCACAAATAAGTTCAGTAGAAATGAAAATTTATCCTTTTAAAATTCCGAAACCCGAAAACAATGCTTTGCTGTATCAAGAAGATATTGAGTTCGTTTTTTATGACAAATTGCACCAACATGACGAGATTCAGATAAGTTTTATTAAAAAAGGAACTGGCACTTTATTAGTTGGCGATACCATTTCTAGTTTTACTGAAAATGATATTTTTATTTTAGGAAGCAATTTACCTCATGCTTTTAAGAGTGATAAAAATGGATCAGAAAAGTCTAAAATGTTAACTTTATTTTTTACTGAAACTTCTTTTGGAGAGTCTTTTTTTAAATTGAATGAACTTGCAGAAATTAATTATTTATTTTCAAAATCTCTACAAGGTTTAAATCTTAAATCGAATAGAACAGAAATTATTAAAAACTTTTTGAAACTAAAAAACGCTTCTAAACTAGAACGTTTTATTTTGTTTTTAGAAATTTTAAAAATGGTTTCAGAGGCTACATCTATTCCTCTTTCTACTTTCGTTGACACAAAAAAATATTCTGATACTGAAGGAAAAAGAATGCGAAATGTGTTCGATTTTACGATAGAAAATGCAAATCAAAAAATTTCTTTAGACCATATTTCTAACGTTGCAAATATGACAAAAAATGCTTTTTGTAAATATTTTAAAAAGCGAACAAACAAAACGTACATCAGTTTTTTAACCGAATTACGCATTGAAAATGCGTGTAAACTATTAAAGTCTGACCAAGATGTATCTATAAATGAAATTGCTTATAAAGTTGGATTTAATAATATCTCTAATTTTAATAGAAAGTTTAAAGAGGGTAAAAAAGTGACGCCAATATCTTATAGAAATTTATAATTCTTCTAATTCTTTTATCCTTTTTTTTGTCAGACCCTTTACAACTAAATCATAAGAATGATTGATGAGTTCTCTTGCTATATCATCCGAAACATCCGCAGAATTTATGCTTACGGTGTTCCAATGTTTTTTGTTCGCGTGCCAACCTGGATTGATGCCTTCATATGCTCTTCGTAATTCCTGAGCTTTATCCGGATCGCATTTTAAATTAATTTTTTGCTCGCCTTTTTCCCAATTTTTTAAACTTGTTAATGCAAATATTTTATGCATCACTTTAAAAACCAAGGTTACTTCATCAAAAGGAAAATGTTCTGTCACTCCTTTTTTAGCAATGCAAAAATCTCGTACTTGTTCTATGTGCATTTGAAATTAATTTTTCGGCTTTCTCAAAGATACATCTTATTCTAAATATTAAGAAAATCAATGTAAATACATATAGCGTTATAACTTCCTCCTACAAATGCCATATTCGTAAATGTGTAATAGGTTATGCTATGCTTTACATTGTTTAATTATTTTATTACTTTTGAATAAAAACCCCTATGAAAAAAATTACTTTCCTTATCTACCTTATATCCATAGTAGGGTATGCTCAAACAACTACAATTCCAGACCCTAATTTTGAACAAGCCTTAATCGATTTAGGTATTGATACGAATTCAACGATTGATGGTGTAGTACCAACTGCTAGTATTAGTAGCCTAACATCTTTAGATGTGTCTTGGAAAAACATTGAAGATTTAACTGGTATAGCAGATTTTACTGCCTTGACTCTTTTAGATTGTGGTTATAATCAATTAACAAGTTTAGATGTAAGTACAAATACTACTTTGACTACTTTAGATTGTGATGGTAATCAATTAACAAGTTTAGATGTAAGTACAAATACTGCTTTGACTACTTTATATTGTGGTAGTAATCAATTAACAAGTATAGACCTGAGTAATAATACTGAATTGACTAGTTTGTGGTGTCATTCTAATCAATTAACAAGTATAGATGTGAATGTAAATACTGCCTTGACTGGTTTGAGATGTGATACTAATCAATTAACAACTTTAGATGTGAGTAATAATACTGCCTTGACTGATTTGATATGCTATAATAATCAATTAACAACTTTAGATGTGACTGCAAATACTGCCTTATATCGTTTAGGGTGTGGAAGTAATCCATTAACAAGTATAGACGTGAGTAATAATACTGAATTGACTTATTTGAGGTGTTATAGTAATCAATTAACAAGTATAGACGTGAGTAGCAATACTGCCTTGACTCTTTTAGATTGTGGTTTTAATCAATTAACAAGTATAGATGTGAGTAACAATACTACCTTGTCTTTTTTGTTTTGTGATACTAATCAATTAACAAGTATAGATATGAGTAGCAATACTGCCTTGATTTGGTTGTTTTGTGATACTAATCAATTAACAAGTTTAGATGTGAGTAGCAATACTTCCTTGATAGTTTTATATTGTTATGGTAATCAATTAACAAGTTTAGATGTTAGAAACGGAAACAATGCCGCATTTAATGACTATGATTTTCGGGCAAGTTACAATCCTAACTTAACGTGTGTTTTAGTAGATGATGCTGATTGGAGTGCTACAAACTGGACGCATATAGATACTACTTCTACCTTTGTTAATGATGAAACAGAATGTACTGCATTAAGTATAGCAGACAATACGCTTGAATTAGTAATGTCCGTATATCCAAACCCAACAGATAGCAACTTATTTATAGAAGGTAATGAAACCCCAGTAATGGTTTCTATTTACAATGTATTAGGTAAAGAAGTTATCTCAACAAAGAATACAAATAATATAGATGTAAAGGCATTACCAAGTGGTGTGTATATTA
The DNA here is from genome assembly GCA_000981625.1 of Flavobacteriaceae bacterium ASP10-09a. Lineage (GTDB taxonomy): Bacteria > Bacteroidota > Bacteroidia > Flavobacteriales > Flavobacteriaceae > Polaribacter. The sequence continues at coordinate 49,089 of LAQA01000009.1, read as the reverse complement.
TTAGAATTTCAGATGGAGTGCGTCAAACCAATAGAAAGTTTATAAAAAACTAAACCCTAATTAAAATAATTAATAAGTCCTTTCAGAAATGTTAGGGCTTATTTTATTTCAATTAAAAACCACACCCCTTCACTTAAAAATGCCACATCTGTAATTGTTGTTAGCCGATCGTTAACTGAAAACAAAAGCTTAAATCATTAGCATGACTTTTTATGTTAATTCACAAACCACATATTACACGCTATATCACAATCAAATAAAAATTATTAGACACGAATATTTCTAATTATTCGAGTTTAATTATAGATTCCTGCCTACGCAGGAATGACAAAAAAAAACTTAATCATTCAAAAAGGCATTCAAAAAAGCTAAACTTTCAGCTGGGCTTTCTTCCATAGGCACGTGACCAGAATTTTCTAAAATCACTAATTTAGAATTTGGTAAAAGGTTATCCATTCGTTTCCCATTATCTAAAGGAATCCAAGAATCTTGTGCTCCCCAAATTAATAACGTTGGAGTTTTTACACTTTTTAATTTCTCTAAATTGGCTCTTACACCTAATTTAAAATCGATTTTCGCCCTGTCTATAAACGCTTGTCTGTTACCTGTTCTTAAGGCCATTTTATGATAACGAGTAACTAAATCATCCGTCAGTTTAGAATCATCTACATACACTTCTTCCATGTTCTTTTTGATAAAAAATTTTGGCGTAACATATAAAAAAAGTGAGTTTAAAACGGGTGTTTTTGCCATTTTAAAAATAGCAGGTTGTGCTTTGTTTGTTGGTAATCCACTTGCATCAACCAGAATTAATTTTTCTATTTCCTCGGGATATTCTGCAGCATAATTCCAAGCGATATTTCCTCCTAAAGAATTTCCTGCTAAATGAAATTTAGCAACATTTATTTTCATCAAAAATTGATGTAAAAAATGAGTATAACTTTTTATGGAATAATCCGCATTCTTGTTAGGACCTGTAATTCCAAAAGCTGGCAAATCCATTCTGATGACCCTGTAATCTTTTTTAAGATCTTCTGTCCAATCATTCCAAGTGTGCAATGAAGATCCAGTTCCATGAATTAAAACGATAGGGAAACCCTGTCCTTCATCTCTATAATGTACCTGCATTTCATCTATTTCTATAAATTTAGAATCCTTATTTGCATATTCCTTTTTTAATTCTTCAAAAGAAATATCTGAATACACAGCTCCTTTCACAAACAGAATTAATACAACTAAAATTATATAAAAGAAATATCTTTTTTTAAAGCTTTTCTTCATGGTTTATTTGATTATTTTGTATAAAATCGGCTTGCTTGGTGTCGCATCATTTTCAAAAGGAGCAATCATTAAATTCAATAAATACTCACCATCTTCAACAGCATTTGGCACATAAATAAACTCTGTTATTGTCGCATCCATTCTTAATTTTCCTGAAGTATTCCAAAAAGCATTATGAGATAATAATTTTCCTCCGTCTTTTTCTTTATCTACTGATGGCAGATCTATTAGTAAATGTTTGATTCCTTTTTCTCTTAAGTAAATAGCTGCTTCTTCTAACAAATATGGTGGATTTGTATTTGAATATCGCATTGTTTTTTTATCAGATAAATTCGGTAAAGTTCTAATTACAATTGCATCTCTTTTTTTATTTCTTAAAGCTGTTTTTAGTTGTTTTTCAGAAATAACAAAATCCTCACCTCTACTTTCTGGAGCAACCGTTACTACCTCAGCAACATAGAAATAATGTTTTAAATTCTGATTTACAGAATGAACTTCTTCTGTAATATGACCTACACATTCTGTATGTGTAATATGCGAATGTGGATTAAAGTGGATGTTATTAAAATTTACAACTGCACCTTCAGAAACTTTTATAACTTCTCCGTCGTAGCTTTCGGGGAAAATTTTTGGATCTTCTATATACCAAGCGTTAATACTTTCTTTTGTGACATCTATGGCTATTGAAATATCAAGAGGTTTGGAGACATCAATTTGTATTTTTCTTGAATTATATTCTATGATTGCTTTCATCTTTTATGCTGATACTTTTATTTTTTATTCCAAGTTTAACATGAATAAATCTGATGCAATTCCATCAGATAAAAACTTCCCTTTTTGGGTTGTTTTTAAAACTTGGTTTTCAATATACAATAATTCTTGTTCAATGTATTTTTTTGATTGACTTTCTAAATACACAAGATATTTATTACCAAAATCAGTGTTAATTTTCTTTAATGAAACACCCCAAATCGTGCGCAAACCTGTCATAACATATTCATTATAACGATCTTTTTTCGACAAAATTTCTCTTTCTATTGGCAACTGGTTTTGCTGAATTGATTTGATGTATTTAGTGTTGTTTCTTAAATTCCAGCTACGTTGTTTTCCATCAAAAGAATGTGCAGATGGACCAATTCCTAAATAACTTTTTCCTAACCAGTAAGAAGAATTATTTCTACTAAAGAAATTTTCTTTTCCAAAATTGGATGTTTCATAATGCACAAAATTAGCATTGGTTAATTCATCAATTAAAATATTGAATTGCTCTTGTGCTTTATCATCATCTACATTTTTGATAATTCCTTTTTTAATGAAGTCTGCTAAAGCCGTTTTTGGCTCAACGGTTAAAGCATAACTAGAAATATGTGGAACTCCAAAACTTAAGGCTATTTGTATGTTTTGTTTCCATTCTTTATTTGTACAATCTGGAATTCCATAAATTAAATCTACCGAAATATTATCAAAATATTGAGTTGCCAGTGATAATGATTTTTTTGCTTCTTCAGAATTATGAGCTCTATTCATGAGCTTTAAATCTTTCTCAAAAAAAGATTGAACTCCAATACTTAATCTGTTGATAGGTGATTTAGAAAGTTCTATAATTTTATCTTCTGATAAATCATCAGGATTTGCTTCTAGGGTAATTTCTGGATGTTCTACAACTTTATGATTATGATAAACAGCTTTTATTAGCTGCTGAATTTCATTTACTGACAAGACGCTTGGTGTTCCGCCACCAAAATAGATAGTTTCTATAACTGTATTTTTTAGTTCCTCTTTTCTGATTTCTATCTCTTTTATGAGAGCAGCAATCATATCATCTTTCTTTTTTAGTGAAGTAGAAAAATGAAAATCACAATAAAAACAGGCTTGCTTGCAAAATGGTATGTGAATGTAGATTCCGGACATATTATTGATTTTTAACTAAAAACAGTTACTGCTTGCTGAGCCTGATTACTCCGACTGCAAATAAAAACTACTTTTTAACTCTCTTTTCGTTCTGCTTAACAAAACTTGCCCATCCAGAATAACTTTTACCGCCAACAACTTTTCCTGAATTATAAAAATGACAAACTGCAGCGGCCAAGCCATCTGTTGCATCTAAGTTTTTGGGTAAGGTTTTTAAGTTTAATAAAGATTTTAGCATCAATGCTACTTGTTCTTTACTTGCATTTCCGTTCCCAGTAATTGCCATTTTTATTTTCTTTGGCAAATATTCTGTAATTGGTATTTCGTGATAAACCTGCTGCCATTGCAACTCCTTGAGCTCTTCCTAACTTCAACATAGATTGTACATTTTTGCCAAAAAATGGAGCTTCAATAGCAATTTCATCAGGATTATAAGTATCTATTAATTCTATCTTATCAATCCAAAACCCATAATTGTAGTTCCTGGATCAATACCTAAAATAATTTTTTCTACTACCACAATTTCATATTAGTTTTACACTATTAAAACAAAGCATCCATTATTGCATCTGCCTTAAACCAAAAGATTACTGCAGCAACTAATAATAAAACTAGTAATAGTCCTTTTGTAGGTTTTGATTCTTTTTTTCTGCCAAATTTTCTTTTGAATTCCATTCTTATAATTATTAGTTCTTAAAACAAATTTAGTCATTCTCAGTAAACTCAACTAAACAGATAAAAATAACTGAAGATAGCTAAATACCAATTTTTTTGGTAGCCCTTAGCATTTCTCTTTTACCCGGAGGCCCTTCTAATCTTTCAACTGTAAAACCAACAGTTTGCATTGCTCTTCTTACACTTCCTTTTGCTGAATAGGTTACTAAAACTCCATCCATTTTTAAAGCATTGTACATTTTCTCAAAGATAGTTTCTGTCCATAATTTAGGTTGATGTTCTGCTCCAAACGCATCAAAATAAATAAGGTTAAAGTAATTTTCATCATCAATATCATCAAAAAATTGTTTCCTTTTTGTTAGAGCGAAATCTTCTGAAATTTGATGTTTTTCGTCCCAAGAAACTGTATGCATTTCATCAAAAACAACTTGACTATTTGGTACATTTAATTCTGAAACATAGTTCAATTTTTTAATTTCATCATCTAAAACAGGATAGGCTTCTACTCCTACATATTCAATTTTTTTGTTATTTTTTTTTGCTTCTAAGAACGTGATAAAAGAATTTAAACCTGTACCAAAGCCAATTTCTAAAATCGAAATCTCATCTAGATTTACAACCTCTAATCCTGTTTTAATAAAAACATGATACGCTTCTTGTATAGCTCCGTGTTTAGAGTGATATTGCTCATCCCAATCTGGTAAATATATAGTTGTAGAACCATCTGAGGTTATGATTATTTCACGTTTCATTAGTATAGGTTTTAAGAATAGAACTATTTATTTTGGTTTCTCGCGTCATCGAAATGACTTCAAAAATTAAAAACTCAGTTAGAAATATTTATAAAATTATTTCTTCATTAATACACCATTAGCTTCAAAAACAAATTCCTTTTTTGATACTGTTATTTTTGCTATTTCTTCTTTAGTCTTTCCTGCATCTTCTGCATAATGTTGCAATTCTTTTACAGAAGTTTCTTGAACAAAAGCCTTACCTTCTATAGTAACTTCTCTATCTTTAGAATCTAAAGGCATAAAAAAACCGTAGTCTTTAAAACGAACCATCGTTTCAGTTGTATCATCTAAGGGCAATTTCATCCAACATCCTTTTTTAGAACAAACCTCTTTTATTTTAGAAGCAAATTTTACATTGATCGTATCACCAACCTTCAAATTGTTGAATTTCAACAACATTTCATCAGAATTTAATGCTGCGTCTTTTGTTATTTTAGCTCCAAAAGAATCAAACGCTACAATCTCGGGTTTTACATCTTGCTTTGTTTTATTAGCTGCTTTTTCATTTTTACATGCTGCAAAAATCAATAAAGTAACAGCACAAAATTTAATCAATTTTTTCATCTTATAAATATTTAAAGGATTTACTACAAATGTAAGAAAATTGAGAATGCTCATAGGCATTGGATAAATAAATTATGTACATTTGTACTATAAACAATCAACAAAAAAGAATGAAATCTAATATAGAAATTCAACGTGTAAAAAAATCAAAAATAGACGCTGTTGATTTTGATAATTTACCTTTCGGAAGCGTTTATTCTGATCACATGTTAGAGTGTGATTTTAAAAATGGTGAGTGGCAAACACCGGTAATTAAACCTTATTCACCGATAACATTAGACCCTTCTGCAAAGATTTTTCATTATGGGCAATCTATATTTGAAGGTATGAAAGCTTATAAAGATGCTGATGAAAACATGATGCTTTTTAGACCTTTAGAAAATTGTAAGCGTTTAAATAAGTCTGCAGAACGTTTAGTAATTCCTTCAATTCCTGAAGATATTTTTATGGAAGGATTGACTAAATTACTAGAAATTGATAGCGATTGGATTCCTAGAAATGAAGGTAGTTCATTATATATAAGACCTTTTATGTTTGCTTCAGGTAATGGTTTTCATGCTTCACCTGCAGATGCTTATAAGTTTATAATTTGTACTGCTCCTTCTGGTGCCTATTTTGCGGGTAAAGTAAAAGTTTTAATTGAAGAAAAATTTGCGCGTGCTGCAAATGGTGGTGTTGGTTTTGCAAAAGCTGGAGGTAATTATGCTGCCCAATTTTATCCAACTCAATTAGCAATAGAGAAAGGGTACAATCAAGTAATCTGGACAGACGACAACACCCACCAATTTATCGAAGAAGCGGGTGCAATGAATATTTTTATTAGAATAAATGATACTTTAATTACAAGCCCAACGAGCGACCGTATTTTAGATGGTATTACGCGTAAAAGTATTTTACAAATAGCAGAAGATCAAGGAATTACTACAGAGGTTAGAAAAATTTCTGTGGGAGAAGTTGTAGAAGCTGCTAAAAACGGAACGTTAAAAGAGATGTTTGGAACTGGAACAGCGGCAGTAATATCGCCAATAGCAGGTTTTGGATATCAAGAAAATGATTATGATTTACCAGAATTAGACAATCCTTTTGCTGCTCAATTAAAAAAACGAATAACAGATATACAAACAAACAAAGCAGAAGATCCTTACGGATGGAGAGTTTTTATCTAGTTTGTAAACAGTATTAAAATATTTAAAAAGCATCAATTATTAAATTGATGCTTTTTTTGTAGATTTAAAAAAAATATACTTTTTGATGAAAAACCTGTGTGCACTTCTTCTTCTTTCAATTTTATTATTTTCTTGTAATCCTGAAATTGAAAATAAAAAAACAACTTACAAACAATACATTACCATTTTAGGAATTGCACAAGATGGAGGTTTCCCTCACATTGGTTGTCAAAAAATATGTTGTGCTAATTTTTACAATGGAAAATCAGCAAGAAAAAGCGTCGTTTCTTTAGGTTTGGTAGATTTAGAGAATCAACAAAAATGGTTGTTTGAAGCGACTCCTGATCTGCATACACAATTAGCAAATTTAGAACAAAATCATCTTAAAAAAGAAACCATTATTGACGGTGTATTTTTAACACATGCTCATATTGGTCATTATACAGGCTTAATGTATTTTGGGCGAGAAGCTTATGGAAAAAAAAACATTCCTGTTTTTGCAATGCCAAAAATGAAAAGCTTTTTAACCAATAACGGACCTTGGAATCAGTTAATAGATTTAAAAAATATTGCTCTTAAAAACATAAAGCACGATTCTACCATAATTTTAAATCAGCAGCTAAAAGTAACTCCTTTTTTAGTGCCACATAGAGATGAATTTTCTGAAACTGTGGGTTATAAAATTGAAGGAACAAAAAAAACTGCATTGTTTATTCCTGATATTGATAAATGGAAAACATGGAATAAAAGTATTATTGAAGAAGTTAAAAAGGTAGATTATGCTTTTTTAGACGCCACCTTTTTAAATCAACATGAAGTAAAAAGAGCCATGTCTGAAGTTCCGCATCCATTTATACAAGAAACGATCGCATTATTTCAAAACGAAAGTTTAGCCACTAAAAACAAAGTGATTTTCATCCATTTTAATCATACAAACCCTGCACTTCAAGAAAATAGCAAACAGAGAAAAGAAATTGAAAAGTTAGGTTTTCGTTTTGCCAATGAAGGAGATAACTTTGAATTGTAACCTTGTATCTGTAGCTTTTATCAAAAAAAAAGAAACCACACAAAAACGACCCAATTTTTGAAGTATAAAAAAACTGATTTGAGTTTATAAGGAAATTAAAAAAGAGCCCTTAAAAGGGCTCTTTTTTAATTGATTCTAATGGTTGTGAGTTGAATGATCTTCCTCTTTCTTGTCAACATCTAGATTCATTGTCATTTCATGGTCGTATTTACAACAACCTGGCAAACCTTCGTAAGCTTCTTCACTTCCTGCAACTTTTTCAGTATCATAACCAGACGCTGCAATTGCATTATGAATCGCCATTACATCGGTTTTGGTAGCATCAAAAGAAACATCAACTTTCTTTTTATCTACATCCCAAGTTGCAGTTCCTACACCTTCAACACCATTCGCTGCTTTTTCGATAGTGCTTTTACACATTCCACAATTTCCTCTTACTCCAAAAGACAGGTCAGTCATTGCTATGTCTTTCGCCACTTCTGTAGTTACCGTTTTTGTTTCTTTTTTAGCTTCATTCTTACAGCTTGTAAATACCATCGCTGCTAGTATAGCGATACTTAAAATTATTTTCTTCATTGTATTAAAATTTAATTATTATTATTCTATTACTTGTTTTACTTCTCCACAGGTTAGCATTGCTGCACCAAAATAAGGATTAATGACTTTTTCTTCTTTACTTAACCAATAGGCACCATTGTTATTATCTGCCATTGGGCAAAATTGATGATACACCTTTTCGTTGATACCAAATACCTCCAAAGCTACGGCTATATTTGAAGATAATTGTTTAAAATGGTTTCTTTGCCCCTTGATATTAGACGTTTTTGAAATTGAGGTTGCTGCTATTTTTATCACTTTTTCTAACGACATCCAATGAGCATGACCCTCTTTATCTGTTAATAGTTTCATATCAACTTTAGATAAGTTATTTAATAGTCTTTTTGATGCAAGTATTACGTTATTCGAATCATCCTTCACGAAAGCGTTTTTCAATTTAATATATTCCTCAAAAACAGCTTTTAATTGATTTTGAAATCCCTTTGAAACGTTTAATCTTTCATTCTTATTCTCAAAAGAAGTTGACTTTTCAACGCCAAGATGTTCTTCGTGACCAGTTGTTGTTTTAACACCTTCTTTATTCATCATCGACTTTTTACCTTGCAATTGTGCAGCTGCGTCAACCGTAAATGTTCCATTGGTTACTATTTCATCACCATTATTTAATCCTTTTAACACTTCATAAGTATCACCAATTTTATTGCCTAATGTAATTTCAAGCATTTCAAAAACAGGTTCATTTGGGTTTGCTTTCAGATACACTACAGAACGTTTACCTGTCCATAATACAGCGGTTGATGGAATGTTTACAACTTCTTCTTTACTTAATGTAATTCCTTTTATTTTTGCTTCAACAAACATTCCTGGCTTAAATACCTCATCTTTATTATTAAGTACCACTCTTAATTTTAAGGTTCGTGTTTTAGCATCTAAAACAGGGTCTATAAAATCTACTTTACTTTTAAACACTTTATTAGGATATGCATTTGTAATCACGAATATCTCTTGTCCTTTTTTAAAGCGATTAATTTGATTTTCATACACATCAAAATTTGCCCAAACAGTGCTAAGGTTTGCTATTTTCAGCAAAGGCTGACCTTGATTAATATGATTACCTTCTTCTACTAATTTTTCTGACACAGTACCAGAAACTGTTGCATAGACAGGGAAGTTTTCTTTGACCTTACCAGAAGTTTCAATCTCATTGATTTGACTTTCAGAAAGTTTCCATAATTTCAATTTATTACGAACTGCCTCATACAATGCTGGCTGCAATTCTTTTAAAGATGCAGCTGTAATTAATTCTTGTTGTGCTGCATATAATTCTGGCGAATAAATCGTTGCCAACAATTGCCCTTTTTGCACTTCTTCTCCTGTGAAACTAACATTTAATTGCTCTATTCTTCCCGAAAAATAACTCACCTGAACTGCATTAGCTTCTTCATTCTCTACAATCTTTCCTGATAACTTAATCGCATTATTTTCTGCTTTACGATTGCCAACAATAGATGTTTCAATATTTGCCAAAGCCATTGCATTTTCAGTAAGTTTAAATTGATCGACCCTTAAACCATCTGCACTACTTTCAGCAGGAATTAAATCCATTCCACAAATAGGACAATCTCCTGCTTCTGGCTGCGTAATCTGTGGATGCATAGAACACGTCCATATTTGACTTTTCTCAACTGTTTCAGCATGATTATGTGCTGTGTTTTCATTGGCTGAATTTCCAAAAAGGAACCAACCTAAAAACAAACCAACTAGCAATGTTCCTATATAAAATCTATATTTCTTCATCTTTATTTATTTTTATCCTCTTATAATTTTATTATGGATAGTAAACTTATAAACCATAACAAAAATTGAACACCTAAAAAAAGATCTAAATACGAATGTATTTTTTCGATTTTCAAGTTCTCTACCATTAATTATTTACTTTAAAAATAAAGTTAATAAACACCTTTTCCCAAGCCAATGAAATTGTCCCTTCATTCTCATCAGTCTTCTTTATTTTATATGTTAGATGTTCTGTTGTCATTTCAGAAATAATCGGTTTCACTTTAAATCGTAAGACATCATCTTTCGAATCATACTCGTCTTTTCCGTGTTGATTCCAATTGGTGTTAAAAATAATTGTCCACTCGTCTTTAGACGGAATTGTGAAAAACCCATATTTCCCTGCAACAAGTGTCTTACCATCTATTATTAAATCTTTATTTGTTTCTAACCAAGTTGCCTTGTGAGCTCCTGCTTGCCAAACCATATCATAGGCCAACAAACCGCCAAATATGATTCTACTTCTAACTCCTGGTGATGAATAATCGATATGAATATGAGCATCTCCAATCATTGTCATTGCTGATTGATGTGGACTTAAAACCTTCTTTTTTGTTGGTTTTATTTGCTGTTCTGTTTCATGCTGATTGTGCATTTCTTCCTTTTCACTCTTGGTTTGATTTTTACAACCGACAACTAAAATAGTGAAGCAAAATATTGTAAGTAATTTTATCATAATTTATTAATTTAAAATATGTTTAAAAGCATTAATACAGCCATTACAATCATAATAGTATTTTCTATGAAAGTGGCCTCAGTCATTGGTAATTTAAGTGCAGTACCTAAACAAGCACAACGAATTGATTTTTTATCTAAAAGTGTTTTTGTTACTCCGATAGTAGTTATTCCTAGGACAAATAGTGTTACCATTAAAGCTATGCCTATTTCAAAACGCATTAAAAACATCAACCCTAATCCAGTCTCTATAAATGGGTATAATTTACCATAAAAGGGAACTCTTTTTGCAATTGGATCATACATACTAAAAGATGCTGGAAATCCTTTTAAGTCTAACATTTTGAAAAAACTAAATACAATATAAAATAAACCCATAAAATCTAACATAAACTCTTTCCAAGTCCACACTTTATAATTAAGTAATATACTCGCCGAAGCAATATAAAAGAGAATGAGTAACAAAGGCTTTAGTTGTTGCAATTTGCTCTCTTCTTCTACATTTGGCATCGAAGAAATACTTGAAGACACAAACACGTTTTCTTCTGATTTTATAGATAAAGTATATTTTTCTGGCAATACTTTTTGAAGCACATCAGTTGTAATATTTTTATCCATTGTAACTTCTGCTTCTCCTTTTTCAAGATGAATAGAAACACTGGTAACGTGTTCTATTTCTTTTAAATATTTCTCTACGGACGCTTTGCAACCACCGCAAGTCATGCCTTCTATTTTATAAATATATTTCATGTCTTATTCTATTAAATAGTTAATAATAGTCGTTTGCATGTAGTACGTTTTCACGGATTCTACTTTGTTTATTTCAAACTTTAATTGTAGTTCCTGAATATCTAAAACAGCATTAAAATCTATTGTTCCAGTTTCATAGTTTTTTATTAAAATTCCTTCTGCATATTTGGCTTGCTTTAAATTTTTAGTTTGAGTTGCGTAAGTGATTCTTGCAGATATTCTATCGTTTATTGCTTTATCTAGAAGCGTTTCTAAGGTATTGAAACGTTCTTGCTTTTGAGCAACAATCTCTTGCTGTTGCAATTTGTTTTGCTTCGTTTTTGATTTGTATTTATTGTTAAATATTGGAATAGATAATGACAACATTGGCATAATTATGTCCTTTCCATTATCACTAAAGTTTAGATCTGATCTCTTATTTACATTGATATAATCTAACCCAAAACCAATCATTGGACCGCTTTCTTTTTGATTCAATAATTCAGATTTTTCCACCGAATAATAGAGTTTATCATATTTTAATAATTCAGAGTGTAAGACCAAGTTGTTAGAATTAATGTCAAAGTCTTCTAAAGGTATATTTAATTCGTTTATAACATTCACGGCTATGCCTTTATCTCGATTTAAGAATTTATTAAACCTTGTTTGTTCTGCTAAATACTGTTGCTTTAAAACCTTGTTTAGCTGCTCCATTTCATTTTGACGCATTTGTAATCGCAACACATCGACTACTGATGCTTTACCTACCTCAACAGATGTTAGCGCTAATGTTTCGTAGGTTTCAAGTAGCCTAATATTTTCAATTAACACCACTTGCTTTGCCATATTCGCATATAAATTGTAATACGATTGTGATACCGAAGCCATTAGTTTTCTTTTAGCAATTACGATATCTTCATATTTAGCGTCTGCCAAAGAACTTACATAATTTTCTCTTGCGGTGATATTACCAAACCAAGGCAACATTTGCTTAATAGATACTTTAAAGCGTTGAGCTCCTGTTCGTGTTTCTGGTTCGCTTACAAAATAGCCAACACCAAATTCGGTATTAGGCATCGTATCTGCTTCATTTATTTTTTCAGAAGCAATGCTATATTGCAATTCAAATTTTTGGATTTCTGGGCTATTTGCTAACGCTTCATCTATAAACGTTTCTAATTGTTGCGCATTCATAAAGAGACTCAAGAAACAAGAACCAAGAGCCAAGACTAATTTTATATTGAAATTTATGTATTTCATTTTGCTGTTCTTTTAAGTTGATATTCTTTTTTCCAGCTAAATAACACTGGCACAACAAATAAGGTAATTAGTGCTATTAACATTCCACCAAAACTTGGAATCGCCATAGGAATCATGATATCACTTCCACGTCCTGTTGATGTTAAAATTGGTAATAAAGCTAATATTGTTGTTGCGGTAGTCATTAAACAAGGACGAATACGCTTCTCTCCTGCCTCTACAATTGATGCTCTAATTTCCTTTTTATTTTCTGGAGTATTTCTATCAAAAGTTTGTGTCAAATAAGTGGCCATTACAACACCATCATCGGTTGCAATTCCGAATAATGCAATAAATCCAACCCAGACGGCTACACTTAAATTAATAGAGTGCATTTGAAATAAATCACGTAAATTTTCTCCAAAGAAACTGAAGTTTAAAAACCAATCCTGACCATAAAGCCAAATCATTATAAAACCACCTGCAAATGCGACTGCTATCCCCGAAAATACCATTAAAGATGTTGATACAGAACGGAATTGAAAATATAAAATTAAAAATATGATAGCTAGTGCTAATGGTACAACTAAAGATAAGGTTTCTTCTGCTCTTAATTGGTTTTCATATGTTCCCGTAAACTTATAGTTAATCCCTTTTGGAATAATCAATTCGCCTGAATCAATTTTTTGCTGAATTAAGGCTTGTGCATTTTCTACTACACTAACCTCTGCAAAACCATCTAATTTATCAAACAAGACATAACCCACTAAAAAAGTGTCTTCACTTTTAATTACTTGCGGACCTTGTTCATACCGAATCGATGCCAGCTCACTTAAAGGTACTTGATTTCCTTTCCCAATAGGAATATAAATATTCTTTAAATCACTTGGATTTGCTCGTAATTCTCTCGGGTAACGAACTCTCACGCCATAACGTTCGCGACCTTCAACCGTTTGAGTTAATACCATTCCACCAACGGCAATTTTTAATACATCTTGTACATCTTGTATTGAAATACCATAACGTGCAATTTCCTCTCTATCAATATCAATTAGCAAATATGGTTTACCAACAATACGGTCTGCAAATACGGTTTCCTGCTTAACACCTTCTGCTTGTTTTAAAACACGTTCCAATTGCACTCCAAAGGCTTCTATTTGTTTTAAATCTTGTCCTTTTACTTTTATTCCCATTGGTGCTCGCATACCTGTTTGCAACATTACCAATCGTGTTTCAATAGGCTGAAGTTTAGGTGCTGAGGTTACTCCTGGTAATTTAGTAACTTTTATTATTTCTTTCCAAATATCGTCGGGTGACTCTATTTCTGGTCTCCAATTTCGGTAGAAGTCTCCATCATTATCTGCAATCAGTTGAGACCTTTTAACCGCACTCAAGTTAGCATTCTCTGTAATATTTGGATTTGCAATAAAACGTCCATCTTTCAATTCAAATAGGCCATCATCATCCACTTTGTAACGTTGACGCTCTCCGTTTTTATTCAACATATATTCAGATTTGTACTGAATAATATTCTCATACATAGATAAGGGAGCAGGATCTAAAGCTGATTCGGTTCTCCCCGCTTTACCCACAACCGTTTCAATTTCTGGAATACTAGCTACCGCCATATCTAATTGCTGTAAGACACGTTTGTTTTCAGCAACACCAGAATGAGGCATAGATGTTGGCATTAATAAGAATGAGCCTTCATTTAAAGATGGCATAAATTCCTTTCCAGAGTTTTTCATAAT
>LAQA01000009.1:2778-34757 GCA_000981625.1 Flavobacteriaceae bacterium ASP10-09a | reverse complement strand
AAATGAGGTTCCAAAAGATACTTTTATCAACTCCAAGAGGTCTCCAATATTCAGCCAATAAAAATACAATTGACAAAGCAGAAATAATAATATTAATACCGTTTGCTTGTTTTTTAATTAGTTTTTCTTGAAGTTTCAGTAGTCCTACAACTCCAAAAGTCATCAAAATAACCCCTAACCAATAACCATATAAAATAGCCGCTAAACCGAATAGCAATAGACCAATGTTTAAAGCATAATTAAAGCTTTTCTTAATACTTTTCCTTCTAAATAAATAGGCTGCAAATGGCGGAATTAAGAATAAAGCAACAATTAAAGATGCCGTTAATGCGAAAGTTTTTGTGAAGGCTAAGGGTCTAAATAATTTTCCTTCCGCACCAATCATTGTAAAGACCGGAATAAAACTAATAATAGTGGTCATTACTGCGGTAACAATCGCGCCAGATACTTCTGTCGTAGCATTATAAACGATTTCATTAATCGGAAGTTTTTTAGGAAATTCCATTCCACTCATTCCTTGCGCTATCGGAATGACTTTATCATCTTCATCGAGATGCCTAATAATATTCTCCGAAAGTATAACGCCTACATCTACCATAGTACCAATAGCAATTGCAATACCAGACAACGCTACAATATTTGCATCTACGTTAAAAAACTTCATTGCAATAAATACCATTAAGACAGCAACGGGTAATAATCCAGAAATTAAAATAGATGCTCGTAAATTAAAAACCATAATGAGAATAACCAGAATCGTAATTAAAATCTCTAATGTTAAGGCTTCATTTAACGTCCCTAATGTTTCTTGAATAAGCTCAGATCTATCATAAAAAGGTACTATTGTGACCTGTGAAGTGCTACCATCTGCTAAGACTTTTGAAGGTAAACCTGCACTTAATTCCTTAATTTTTTCTTTAACATTGGTAATGACTTCCATCGGGTTCGCACCATAGCGGGCAACTACCACAGCACCCACTACTTCTGCACCTTCTTTATCCAATATACCTCTTCGTGCTCCAGGGCCTAATGATACTTTTCCAATGTCTTTAATTTTAATTGATGTATAATCTTCAGAAGTAACAACCGCATTTTCTAAGTCTGAAATGGATTTTACGTAACCTAAACCACGCACCAAATATTCTGCTTGGTTTATTTCTAATGTTTGTGCACCAATATCTTTATTACTTTCCTTGACCGCTTTAACAATCTGATTCAAACCAATGTTATATTGACGCATCAATTCTGGGTTAACATCTACTTGATATTCTTGAACATATCCACCAATTGAAGCAACTTCAGAAACACCACTTGCAGACGATAAAGCATATTTTACATAGTAGTCTTGAATGCTTCGTAATTCCTGTAAATCCCAACCACCAGTTACATTTCCTTTTTCGTCCCGACCTTCTAATGTATACCAAAATATTTGTCCTAGCCCTGTTGCGTCTGGTCCTAAAGTAGGGTTCACACCTTGAGGAAGTAAACCATTTTGTAATGAGTTTAGTTTTTCAAGGATGCGACTACGACTCCAATAAAACTCGATATCTTCTTCAAAAATGATATAGATACTTGAAAAACCAAACATAGATGAACTACGAACCGTCTTTACACCCGGAATACCAAGTAAAGATGTAGTTAACGGATAGGTAATTTGATCTTCAATATCTTGAGGTGAGCGACCATCCCATTTTGTAAAGACAATTTGTTGATTTTCTCCAATATCTGGAATGGCATCTACCGCTACAGGATCGCTAGGTAAAAATCCTATATCCCAATTAAAAGGAGCATTTACTGTTCCCCATCCAATAAAAAGGACGAGTAATAGTACTGCTACGAGTTTGTTTTCTATTAAAAATTTGATGCTTTTATTTAGCATTAGTTTTGATTATTAAATAGTTAGACATTGGACGTTAGAAAAACACCGAATACAACAAATCATCCTTATAACATTAAAGCCATAGGACAACATCGTCTATTGTTTAAAAATCAAATTAAATACGTCTCGTCAATCTTGTA
This sequence comes from Flavobacteriaceae bacterium ASP10-09a, assembly GCA_000981625.1. Classification (GTDB taxonomy): domain Bacteria; phylum Bacteroidota; class Bacteroidia; order Flavobacteriales; family Flavobacteriaceae; genus Polaribacter. Next base: position 32,738 of record LAQA01000009.1, on the reverse strand, counting down.
AAGTTCCCTTATGACGAGTGGTGGTTTATATACTCCATAAGAAGATACATTTTTATCTAAACTTTTAGGAAGGTTATTGTAAGTATATAAAATTGACGCAATAAATATTTGTTGCTCGAAAGAAATAGCATCAGTCTGTGTTTGTAATTCATCTAAACCATCAATTACTAATTGCTCATCTTTGCAACAGTTCTTTTTTACAACGACACAACCTTCAGTTGAAGATTTCTGCATTTCCATCCCGCAACCTTTTGCTTTATGAAAAATAGCAGTTTCTACCAAAGTATCACCACAATAATGCATATTAATAGTAAATGACATTGTAGATAATAACACTACAAAACTCATTAATATTGACATTACTTTAGAGAATATTTTCTTCATACGAAATGTAAAGTTACAAAAATTTAACAAATGAAACTTTTGTTTAACAGAATTTTAAAGTCAGTAAAAATACTCTTCTTTAATTTATCTACTATTTTATAAAATCTTAATTTCCTTTTTATTTGCTACAATAACATATATTACTGAGGTTTATTGAAGTATTCAAAAAATAGTTTTGCTATTAAATAATTCACACACACAAAAACTTACATCCACTTAAGACTTCATCCAAGCTTAGTTTTTGGTTTTCTATAATAAGTTTGTTTATGTTTACTTAAACACTAAATTTAATTATAAGCTAAAAATAGATTAAATACATGTACACAAATAATGTTTTTTTTATATATATTAGCTAAATATCTTTAATTATCTATTAATTTTGAACAACATATCATTCCTAATTATAAATTATACTTTTTCATCATCATTAATTACCTCCAAAGCATGAAAATCGATGAAGCTTTAATGATTTTTTACCAATTAAGAAATAATACTGAAGATAGGAATGAATCAATAATTTACTCCAATTTTATTACAATACTTTTAGATCTTCAAAAAAGAGATTTTAATTCAAATCAAAGAAGAAATATAGAAACTAAATTATTATCTATAAACTTAAAAAATAATTTAAATAAGGAACTTGCTTCTTTTGAATATTTCTTACATAATAAGTTTTCAATTATTTCAGAAGACCATTACGTAAACATGGGGATGGCGGTGTGGTTATTTTCTAGTATTATATTATTCTGTTTTTTTGGTCAAACTTCTGTAATTGGGGCCCTTTTAGTTGCAATTATATTTGGTGAAATCCTAGATATAGAGGCTAAAGATCAAGGTAGAGTTATTAAAACGATAGATAATCAACAAGAGCCTATTTTTATTAAGGAATCGACAATGTTAAATGACTTCTCAGAAGAAGAAGAAGAAAAGCATCAAAAAGATTTAAGAAAAGAACTTCAAAACTATAGAAGAAATAAATTACAACAATTTGGAAAGGAACAGGTTCAAGTTAAAAAACAAGAACAAAACAAAGAAGAACATAAATATTAAACTTTTTCTATTTATAATTTCCATTTAATACCACAACCTATACTCGGTTTTTGATTTTCTAAAGGAGGTTTTTTTTCTAATAAAAAATCTAAAGAATTTCGCAAATCACTTCCTGTAACTAGCTTGCCATTCTCTGGTCTAGAGTTATCTAATTGCCCATGATAAATCGATTTTAAATCTTCATTAAATGCATAAAAATCTGGAGTACAAGCAGCGTTGTATTTTTTTGCTACTTCTTGATTTTCGTCATACAAATAAGGAAAAGGATACTTTAGATCTTTAGCAAGTTGCTTCATTAGCGCTGGAGAATCTTCCGGATAATTTTCAACATCGTTAGAACTTATCGCAATAAAACTGATTCCTTTTTGTTGATATTCATTCGCCATTTTTACCAACGCACCATTCACGTGAATTACAAACGGACAATGATTACATATGAACATAATAACAGTTCCTTTCTCTCCTTTAAGCTCTTCTAAAGAAACGACAGCATCATCAACTGTATTTATTAGCTTAAAATCTGGAGCTTTTGTTGCTATTGCAAATTCGTTTGATTCTGTTAGTGCCATTTTTTATTATTTTAAATTCAGAATATCTATCCGAAATGAGCTTTTTTTAAGCGGTTGAAAAAAAATTGATTATTAGATTGATTCGTTTCTATTATAATGAAGTTTAATTGTCACTTAAAGCATTGGCACAAATATATCCACCTGTCCAAGCATTCTGAAAATTAAACCCACCAGTAACTGCATCTATATTTAAAACCTCACCCACAAGAAAAAGGTTATTATGTTTTCTGCTTTCAAAACGTTTAAAGTTAATTTCTTTTAAATCAATTCCACCAGCAGTTACAAACTCATCCTTAAATGTAGTTCTACCATTAGCATTATAAACTCCTTTTGTCAATTGATTTGCTAGATTCTCTAACTGAACATTATTTAAATCCGCCCAATTTTGAGTCGGTAATATTCCTGCTGCAAAAACAAAACGTTCCCACAATCTTTTAGAAACTTCACTAAATGGTGATTTTAAAATAGTTGTTTTACGAGGTTCTTTCTTTTTTAAGTTTAGTAAAACATTTAATACTTTATCAGTTGGCCTAGACAACCAATTTACTTCCACATTGTATTGATACTTTTTATCTGCTAAAATTCTTGCACCAAAAGCAGATAATTTTAAAACTGCAGGTCCACTCATTCCCCAATGTGTAATTAACAAAGGCCCTGAAGCTTCTAATTTTGTGTTTGAAATTTTCACAGTTGCATTAGGCACAGAAGTTCCTAATAAATTGACTAACCTTTTATCATTGATATTAAAAGTAAACAATGAAGGAACTGGTTCTATAATAGAATGATCTAAGGTTTCACACAATTCCCAAACTTTCTTAGAGCTACCGGCTGCAATTACTAGTTTATCCGCTTCAAAAGTTTTCTCCTTTGTGTTGATAATCCATTTATTATCTTTTTGTGTTACCGAATTTACACCACAATTTGTTAACACTTTAATATTCAACTTATCAACAGCATTTTGAAAACAATCTATAATTGCTTGACTTGTATTTGCTTCTGGAAAAACACGATTGTCATCCTCAATTTTTAAAGGAACTCCTCTACTATCAAACCATTCAAAAGTATCTCCTGTCATGAATTGATGAAAAGGTCCCAACAATTCTTTCTCTCCTCTTGGATAAAATTTAACCAATTCTTTTGGCTCAAAACATGCATGTGTTACATTGCATCTTCCACCTCCAGAAATTTTCACTTTTTGTAAAACATCTTTCCCTTTTTCAAGAATCGTAATATCTAGTTCTGGATTATTTTCTTTTGCATTTATAGCCGTAAAATATCCTGCTGCTCCACCTCCAATAATTACTACTTTTTTCATTTCTTATGTTATCTGTTCGAGTTATTCTGCTTTTTTATCAGAATATTTTCGATAAATCTTTATTAAAATCATATCGACACAAATTTATTTTATTCTTTAATAAATTATCTCGATATGACATTTCATTATAAAACCATTTGACGATACGTCAACACAGTTTCAAATCCTTTATTCTTAAAATATCCTGGTGTTAATGAGTTTCCTGTTACTAAAACAAAATCTCCTCCCCAAGCTCCTAAGCTTTTTATTTCTCCAAAATAATCTGGAAATAATTTTTCTTTTACTGGCTTTAATTTGATAATTGAACTGATAATTCTTTCGTGCTCAATGATTAACTGATCAAAATCTTCTAATGATTTTGCATTTAAAAATGCGTCAGAAATCGCTGAAATCATTTTTATTTCTTTTTCAATATTCTGTTTACTTTCTCTAAACTTTGCAATTCCTTCTTTAGAATCTTGTTTTTCATTTAAATGTACAAAAAACAAATTTTCTTTAAAGGTTGGATTGAATTCTACTTGTTTAACCTTTGGTTTTGCATCTTCTATTTGATAAAGAATAGGTGAATTATTTTGTGCACAAGCAATATCATAACCACTTCCTTTAAAGGAGTTCCATAGTAATTTAAAAGCATCTACTTTTGCCCAAGAAGCAATAGAATTTATTAAAGTTGATGAACTTCCTAAACCCCAATTTCTTGGAAAAGTTAGTTTTGTTTTTACAACAAATCCATTTTTAGAACTTAAAAAATCTGGATTTAAATTTCTTGCTTCTTTTAATATTTCTAACAAAGTTTCTGCTATAAATTCTGCATTTCCTTCTTTATCAGAGTTAAAATTACAACGAACTAAGCGTAATTTTTGTAAATCAAAAACAGCTTCAAACCAACATTCTCCTGAATGCGTAAAACTACCCCAAATTATTTGTGATTCTTTAATTTTTTCAACAATTAAATCTTGACCAAATTTTGTTGGTAAAGCGAAGGATTTTGCTCCATCTAGCACCAAATATTCTCCTGTTAACAGCAGTTTTCCGTTTGAGTAAAATTTTATCATAACAAATTAAACTGTTTAAAATGATGTGTGAAATGTTTTACTTGAAACATCTTCCAATACTCATAATCTAGCACACCAAAAAATGGGTGAATAATCGTTCTACTATTATCATCCTTAAAAACTTTTACAAATGTTTCAATTTGGTGAATTAAATCTCCAATTGCTTCTTCAATGGAATTAAATTTTAAATTGTAAGGTTCTTCAGCTAAAAAAGAAGCTTTAAAACCTGCTTGCAATTCATTCTCTGTATTTAAAAATGGTTTTCTTCGAATCGTTTTTTCATCAGAAACAAAAATATCTAAATCCCAACTTCCATTAGCAATCTGAGTTACAGCACTTAAATGCTCTATCATTTGTTGTGCGTTCATCAACCCAAAAACAGGCTTAGAATTTTTATTTAATTTAGACAGTTGTGTTCTTACTATATTTTCATCTAAAAAATTGACCCAGTTGATTTTGGTTTTTCTTAGAGAATTTAATTTTTCTACAACTGCAGAATGGGTTACTGTTCTTTTATCAAAATAACTTGTAACAATCTCTTTTTCTTTATCATTTGCTTCAAATTGATTTAAAATATTTTGCAAATGCATTTTCATATGTCCGTGCTGAATTCCTTTTGTAGTTAATGCTCTTAAAGCTGCAAAATTTTGTGCTAAACCTGCTGCAGCCATAATTTGCATCAAAGTTCTTGCAGATGGTTTTTGCAACATTTCTAAAGATAATTTAGCCATTGGGTGCAAAGCTGTCAATCCGCCAACTGTTCCAAGGGCTAAAGGAATTTCTATCCAAAATTTAAAAATACCGTCTTTAATTTCACAATGAGATAAACTTGAATATTGCCCAGATTTTGAAGCATAAGAATGAGCGCCGGCTTCTACAGCTCTAAAATCGTTACCAGTTGCCAAAACGACAGCATCGATTCCGTTCATAATTCCTTTATTATGGGTCACCGCCCTGTAGGGTTCTATTTCTGCAATTTTTACTGCTTGATAAAATTTTTCTGCAAACTTCTGAGGATCTTCGCCTCCTAACTCTAAAATTTTACAACTCACCTCTGCTCTCACTATACATTCTGGAGTATAGTTAGATAAGATACTCATCACAATTTCTATATCTTGTCTTTCAAACTTTTTCGCAATCGCTTCTAAGCAAGAATTTATGAAATTTGCTCCCATTGAATCTTTTGTTTCAAAAGTTACATGCAGTTGATAATAGTTTGAGAGTTTAGCTGTTTTATCAACTAATTTAATATCTAAAATTCCACCTCCACGTTTTTCCATGTTTTTAGTAATGGATAGAGTTGAAGTAAATAATTCAGTTTTATTTTTATTAAAATAACTTTCCAGCTCGGCTTTATCTCCTTCATACATAAAATGAACTTGACCAATTTTGGTTGTGCCAATTACTTTCGTTTTAAAACCTCCTCTTGTACTCCAAAACTTACCTACTAGAGAAGCTGCAGCAACCACTGAACTTTCTTCAACAACCATAGGAATTACATATTCTCTATCATTAATTAGAAAATTCGGTGCCACACCATAAGGCATGTAAAAATTAGAAATTGTATTTTCTATAAAGTCATCATGTAATTGTTGTAAATCGTTATCAACATTCCAATATTGTTTGATAATATTTACAGTTTCGGATTGCTTGTGAAAGTAATTTTTTGTTAACCAAGCTATTTTTTCTTCTTTGGTAAACTTCGAAAAACCAGATATAATTTTACTCATTTATGTGTCTATGAACTATAATCAACAAATATAATTGAAACCTTTCTAAAAATGTGAGATAATCAAGATTTATCCTTTTTACAACTATTTTTTGGGGATTTTTACGTAAACTTGGCAAACTTATTATCAAATACAAGATTTATAATGAAAAAAGGGTTCCTTTTAATAACTATTCTAATATTAGTTAGTTGCAAAGCATTTGCACAAACAAATTCAAAACAAACAATAACCAAAAAAGAAATTACATTAGAAAAAATTTGGAACGGAACTTTTTCTCCAAAAAGAATGAACTCTTTAAATTCTATGAATGGAGATTTTTATTCTTTATTAAATAACGATAGAGCCACAAAATCTGTAACCGTAGATAAATATAGTTACAAAACACTAGAAAAAGTTGAAACTATCGTAAATAGTAAAGATTTAAAAGATTTAGATGGTTTTTCTTCTTACAGTTTTAATAATGATGAAACTAAAATTATTCTAGGAACTGATTTTCAAAAAATTTACAGACATTCTTTTAAAGGTACATTTTACGGATATGATATTGCATCAAAAAAACTTACTTTAATAGGTAAAAATATTCAAGAACCTATTTTCTCACCTGACAATCAAAAAGTTGCCTACGCAAAGGATAATAATATTTTTATCAAAAATATTGAAAAGAATAGTATTACTCAAGTTACAAAAGATGGCAAGATAAATAGTATTATAAACGGAATTACAGATTGGGTTTACGAAGAAGAGTTTGCTTTTGTTAGAGCTTTCGAATGGAGTAATGATAGCAAAAATTTAGCTTTTTTACGTTTTGATGAAACGAATGTCCCTACCTTTTCTATGGATATTGTAGGCAAAGGAAATTATCCAAATCAGCAAGTATTTAAGTACCCAAAAGCAGGTGAAAAAAATGCAAATGTAACTTTACATATGTATAATTTTTCTTCAAAAAATAGCAAAAAAATTGCGCTAGGAGATTACGAGTATATTCCAAGAATTAAATGGACAAATGATGCCAATATTTTAATAGCGACTACGTTAAACCGTCATCAAAATAATTTAAAATTACATACAGTAAATGCTTTAAAAAGCAGTTCTACTTTAGTGTTCAATGAAACAGATAAAGCTTATATTGATATTACAGATAATCTTACTTTTTTAAATGATAACAGCTTTATTTGGACTAGTGAAGAAGATGGATTTAATCATATCTATCACTATGATTTTAGCGGAAAACTTATCAATCAAATTACAAAAGGAAATTGGGAAGTAACTAAATATTACGGTTTTAACGAGCCTAAAAAAATGATCTATTACCAATCTGTAGAAAATGGCTCAACAAACCGAGGTGTCTATTCTATTGGTTTGGACGGACAAAATAAAAAACTACTAAGTAATAAAGATGGGCAAAATACTGCTGCTTTTAGTAAAAACTTAAACTACTTTATCAATACGTTTTCATCTACAGAAATTCCGCCAATATATTCTTTGTTTTCTGGAGAAGGAGAAATGTTAAAAGTAATTAAAGACAATTCGCAATTAAAGGATGATTTATCAGCCTATAAAATGAGTCCAAAAGAATTTTCAACGATCAATATTAATGGAAATGATTTAAATATGTGGATGCTGAAACCGGCTAATTTTGATGCCAAAAAAGAATATCCAATGTTGATGTTTCAATACTCAGGTCCAGGATCACAACAAGTGGCAAATAAATGGAATGCAAGCAATGATTATTGGCACAATATGTTAGCACAAACAGGTATGATTATAGTTTGTGTTGATGGAAGAGGAACCGGTTTTAAGGGTGCAGATTTCAAAAAATCAACCTATTTAAATCTAGTTAAATTTGAAACTGAAGATCAAATTGCTGCAGCCAAAAAACTAGCAGAACGTTCTTATATTGATGAAAATAATATTGGTATTTGGGGATGGAGTTTTGGTGGACACATGAGTACAAACGCACTATTAAAAGGAAGTGATATTTTTACAACTGCCATTGCTGTTGCACCTGTAACTTCTTGGCGTTTTTATGACACTGTTTATACAGAACGTTTTTTAAGAACTCCGCAAGAAAACCCTGCAGGCTATGATGAAAATTCGCCTGTAAATTATGCTGAAAAATTAAAAGGAAACTACTTATTAGTTCATGGAACGGGAGATGATAACGTTCATGTTCAAAATTCTTATAGAATGATCAATTCTTTAATTGAAGCCAACAAACAATTTGACATGTTTATTGTTCCTGATAGAACTCATGGAATTTACAAAGGAAAAAATACTCGTTTAAACTTGTATACAAAAATGACAAATTTCATTCAAGAAAATTTAAATAAAATTAACTAAATCAATACAAATAAAAAATAAATTATGAGTAATACTGTTAAGTTACCACATCAAAAAGAATTATTTGGACATCCAGTAGGATTATACGTTTTATTTTTCACAGAAATGTGGGAGCGCTTTTCTTATTATGGAATGAGAGCAATATTAGTTCTATACTTAGTAGCGCAAACTCAGGGTGAAAACTCTGGATTAGGTTGGACAAACGGTGAAGCTTTATCTTTATATGGATGGTATACAATGCTTGTATATGTTGCTTCTATACCTGGTGGTTGGATTGCAGATAAATTTCTTGGACAAAAGAAATCTGTTCTCTATGGAGGAATACTTTTAGTTGCTGGACATAGTATTTTAGCTATTGAAGAAATGTGGGCCTTTTATACAGGTTTAGGTTTAATTATAGCTGGTGTAGGTTTATTAAAACCAAACATTTCTACAATGGTTGGTGGTCTATACAAACAAGGAGACATAAGAAGAGACAAAGGTTTCACAATTTTTTATATAGGAATTAATGTAGGTGCATTTTTATCAAGTTTAATCGTTGGAACAGTTGGAGAGGTTTATGGTTGGCATTATGGATTTGGTTTAGCAGGAATAGGAATGGCTGCAGGTTTAGTTCAATATCTTTTTGGGCAAAAGTATTTAAAAAGTGTTGGTAATTTTCTTGGAGCTTCAGAAAATAAGGAAGAAAAAGATGCAATGAATAAGCCTTTAAGTAAAATAGAAAAAGACAGAGTAGTTGTCTTATTAATTTCTTTTTTATTAGTAATCATTTTCTGGGGAGCATTTGAGCAAGCTGGAGGTTTAATGAATCTTTATGCATCGGATAAGACTGATAGAATTTTATCTTTTTCTCTACCATTTATAGGAAATGAAGTACCAGCATCGTGGTTTCAATCTTTAAATGCAATGTTCATTATATTTTTAGGAACTACTGTTGCAGGTTATTGGGCAAACAGAAAATTAAAAGGCAAAATTTCTACGTCATTATTTAAAATGATTTTAGGTCTAATTATAATGGGAACTGGATTCTTTTTTATGACAGCAGCAGCAGCTCAATACGAATCTAATGGAGCTTCTGCTATGTATTGGTTAGTTTTAGCTTACTTATTTCATACAATTGGAGAGTTGTGTATATCTCCAGTTGCTTTATCTTACATTACAAAATTAGCTCCTGTAAAGTATGCTTCTCTTATGATGGGCGTTTATTTTGCAATGACAGGATTTGGAAATAAACTAGCAGGATTGTTAGGTGAAGCTTCTGAAAACTTAGGAGAATATGTGATTTTTACAGGAATTGCTATTTTCTGTGTTATTTTTGGTTTTTTAGTAATGCTATTCCGTAAGAAATTAGAGAAACTAACGCACGGCGCTGAAGATAACGAGCACGTAATTAATGACGAAACAGAGGGTTTCGAATTAGCAGATAACTAAAATAAAAACATATTTAAAACCTCATAAACGAAAATTTATGAGGTTTTTTTGATTTTTAAAAGAATAACCATGAACACAGCAACAAATAAAGAATTTAGCTTATTAAATCATAAACCTGCACTTTTTGTGTTATTCTTTACAGAAATGTGGGAACGTTTTTCTTATTACGGAATGCGTGCAATCTTTGTTTTATTTTTAACAGCTTCCTTTTCTGACGGAGGTTGGGAATGGTCAAGAGAAAGAGCTCTAGGCTTATTGGGAATCTATACAAGTTCTGTATATTTAACCCCATTGATTGGAGGAATTATTGCTGATAAATTATTGGGATATCAAAAAGCAGTTGCTTTAGGTGCTATGGTAATGACGTTAGGTCACGCAGCAATGTCTATGGAAACAGAAACTACTTTATATATAGGTATTGGATTATTAATTATCGGTAATGGGTTATTCAAACCAAATGTTACTTCAATGGTTAGTGGTTTATATGACAAATACCCAGAGCGTAAAGATGGTGCATTTACCATCTTCTATATGGGTGTAAATGCTGGAGGCTTTTTAGGAGTATTATTATGTGGTTTTTTAGCAAACAACCTAAGTTATGCTTGGGGGTTTGGTTTAGCAGGAATTTTTATGTTCTTAGGAACCTTACAATTTTGGTTTGGTAGAGAAATTTTTGAAAATATAGGAATAGCTCCAAGTAAAAAAGTAGACTTAACTGATGCCGATACTAAAGTTGAGATTACTGAAGATAAAGTTCCTGACAATGTTCAAAGAGACAGGTATATTGTAGTTGCAATTTTAGCCTTTTTTACAGTTTTCTTTTGGTGGGCTTTTGAACAAGCAAGTGGATCTATGAATATATTTGCAAGAGATTATACCCAAAGAGCACTCACAGGAAATGCTGCATTCATTTTTAAAATTATAGACGTTTTAGTTTCTACAGTTCCGCTACTAATCATTTCTTGGGTTTTACTGAAATTATTTGGACAAACTTTTAAAAAAATATCTTTATCTAACTTAGTACTAGGAACCAGTTTTATAGGTATTTGGGGAATTGTTATTTGGAAATTGAGTGTAATTATTCCACAACAAAATGCAGAAATAGAAGCTTCTTGGTTTTTAATTTTAAACTCACTTTTTATCATCTTTTTAGCACCTTTATTTTCTAAATGGTGGGAGAGTAAATTCAATCCTTCTGCTGCTATAAAATTCGGAATTGGAATGATGCTACTTGGAATAGGTTTTGGAGCATTAGCTTATGGATCAAGCGCAATACCTCAAGGTGCAAAAACAGCTTCTGTAAGTTTAATTTGGTTAGTTTTAGCATACCTTTTTCATACAATGGGCGAATTATGTGTTTCTCCCGTAGGACTTTCTTATGTTTCTAAATTAGTTCCCGCAAAGAAAATTGGTATGATGTTTGGAATTTGGTATTTAGTAAATGCATTAGGTAATTATTTAGCGGCTAAGACAGGAAGTTATATTGACCCAATTGTGGAGCAATATTCAATGTCTTTTTTCTTTTTAATTTTTACAATAATTCCAGCTGTAGTTGGGTTAATATTTTTAATTTTAAATCCTTTGATTAAAAAATTAATGCACGGTATTAGATAATTTGTAAATTTGACATATCATTTTCGACTTATAAAATATGAAAAAAATAATTTTCCTTTTAGCAATCATCTCTTTTAGCATTAATATAAAAGCACAAGAAATAAATTGGATTTCTTTAAACAAAGCTTTGGAGCTTCAGAAAGAAACTCCGAAAAAAATAATGATAGATGTTTACACAAATTGGTGTGGACCTTGTAAACTTTTAGACAAAAAAACATTTCATAATAAAGATGTTGTCGCGTTTGTAAATGAAAATTATTATGCCGTTAAATTTAATGGCGAAGGAGATGAAAGTGTCAATTATAAAGGAAAATCTTATGGCAATCCTAATTATGATAAAAACAAAGCAAACAAAAGAAACAGCGCTCATGAATTTGCTAATTTCATGAGAATAAATGCATATCCAACGATTGCCTTTTTAAATGAAAAAGGTGATTTTATTTTTCCTTTAAGAGGTTTTCAAGACGCACAACAACTGGAGTTTTATCTTAAACTATTTATAGACGATAAACATAGAGAATTAACAACTCAAGAAAAATTTGACGCCTATTATAATGCTTTTAAACCAGCATTTAAAACTGATTAATTCTTATTTTCACAAACCTTATAAACTACATTTTTAACTATGTGATTTTTATAGGAACATATATCAAAACATAAGTAAATTTGATTTTTTATGAAATTTCTTTCTTCCTTCTTTTTATTCTTAATTACAATTCATCAATCATTTGCACAAAAATTAGAGGGCAAAGTTATCGATAGTAGAAATTCTATTGGATTAATGAATGTTAAAGTAACAAACTCAGATAGTACATTTACAACATTAACTGATTTGAATGGAAATTTCTCACTTCCTAAACCTGATACCTATACTTTTTTTATAGAAAACTATACATCTAAAACCGAATACTTAAATGATGTGTCATTTCATATTGTGGAACTTTCACCTTTAAGAGAAAATTTAAACGAAATAATAATCACGTCAAACAATTTTCAGAGTAAACTAAATTCAGTATCCTCAGCGATTACCGTCATCAATTCTCATGAAATTAACAGTCATAGTAATGTAAACATTGCACCAATATTAAATACGATTCCAGGTGTGTATATGCATAACGGAACTTTAACAACGAATAGAATAACAATACGTGGAATAGGTTCTAGAAATTTATACGGAACAAGTAAAATTAGAGCTTACTACGAAGATATACCACTTACTAACGGTTCTGGAGCGTCAACAATTGAGGATGTTGAAATGAGCACCTTGGGCCGAATAGAAGTCATAAAAGGGCCTTCCTCGAGTATTTATGGAGCGGGATTAGGAGGCACTATACAATTAATACCAAATAAAGGATTATTCACAAATAGATCTATAAATTCAAAGTACACTTTTGGTTCTTATGGTTTGCAAAAACACCTATTACAAGCGAACTTAGGTAATCAAAAAAACAAAGCTAAACTCACCTATTCGAATCTGCATAGTGATGGTTATAGAAACAATAACAAAACGGATAGACAAACGATAACAATCGCATCAAAACATTTTATTAATGAATCTAATGTAATCACATTATTGGGAAGTTATATCGATTTAAAGGCGTTTATTCCAAGTTCCATTAATGAGGATAGTTATATAAACAATCCTACATCCGCTGCATTTACTTGGGGAAAATCAAAAGGATTTAAAGATTATAAAAAAGGATTATTTGGTATCTCTTGGGAGCATATTTACAATGACTATACAAAACAAAAAACGAGTGTATTTACATCATTTTTAAGTGATTACGAACCTCGCCCTTTTAATATTTTAAAAGAAAACACAAAAGGAATCGGATTGAGAACTAGACTTATATCTAAAACAAAATTATTGAATAAATCACTTAATTGGACACTTGGCGGTGAACTATTTAAGGATTCAAACTCATACCAAACCTATAAAAATTTATACAACGAATTTCCTCCAGAGGTAGGATCTGTTCAAGGAAATTTACTTTCTGATTTTAAAGAAAAACGAAGTTATATGAACCTGTTTTTTGACTCAAACTTTCAGCTATCTAAAAACATCACAGCAACTTTCGGATTTAATATAAATGCGACTTCATACACATTAAACGACTTGTTTATGGATGATGATATTGATGTTTCGGGTGATTACAATTTTAACACAATTCTTTCTCCAAAATTTGGACTAACGTATCAATTAACAACACATTCAATTTTATATTCTTCAATAAGTCATGGTTTTTCTCCTCCTTCATTGGAAGAAACGTTGTTACCTGATGGGTTAATAAATACAAATATTAAACCTGAAAGTGGGTGGAACTATGAAATTGGAAGTCGTGGAAATATTTTAAACAATATACTTCATTATGATGTAGCAATTTATAAAATGGTAGTAAAAGATTTGCTTGTTGCTAGACGAACTTCAGATGATCAATATATTGGAGTTAATGCTGGAAAAACAACTTACAATGGTGTTGAATTAGGTTTAAAATATAGTTTGCTAAATAAAGAAAATCTAAAAATTTATGGGAGTAATGCTCTTTCCTATAATAATTTTAAATTTGATACATTTATAAATGATACTGAAGATTATTCTGGAAATGACTTAACTGGAGTCCCTAAATTTACATTAAACACTAGCCTAAATTTTGATGCCAAATTTGGATTATATGGTCTAATAAGCTATAATTATATAGGTGAAATACCCCTCAGAGATGACAATACTATTTATTCAGAAAGTTACCAATTGGTAAATTCAAAGATTGGTTATAAATCAAAGAATTCAAAAAAACTTCAGTTTGATGTTTTTATTGGGCTTAATAATATCTTTAATGAAAAATATGCTTCTATGTTATTAATTAATGCAGGGAGTTTTGGAGGTAATGCACCAAGATATTATTATCCTGGCGAACCGAGTAATTATTATATTGGCACTGCTATTAAATATCGCTTTAACTAAAGATAAAATACTAGTTGGTCATTGAACCTTTAAAAACTTTATCAGTATTCTCAACAGGCATCTTAATATAACTTCTTGATTTACGCTTTTCCATTATCTCAAGTTGAGCTTCTCCAAACGAAGTGGTATCTCCTTCGAAAATAACACGCCATATTTTACCTTCTTTAGATTCAGAAATGTATAAAGAACCATCAGGTCCTTCCGCTAATCCCATTGGTCTATATTTGGCATCTCGCATAGAAACAATAGTATCAATACCTGCAAACCCATCGGCAAATACCTCCCAATTCTTTGTTGGCTTTCCATTTTCAAAAGGAATGAAAGCTATTATATAACCAGCTTGTGGATAAGGTGTTCGGTTTACTGAGCCATGAAATGCCACAAAAGCTCCTTTTTTATAACGTGCTGGAAATTGACTGCCTTTATAAAACAATAAATCGTTTGGTGCCCAATGCGCAGGTAATCCCATTAATGGATCCGTATATCCATTGGCTACTTTAACACCATCTCCACCGTATTCGGGTGCTAGCATTCTTTTTTCTTTAAAGTGGTCATAATAGGTATATGGCCAACCAAAATCGTCTCCTTCTTTTATTTTCATAAATTCTTCAGCTGGTAAAACAGTGTTTTGCCATTCGCTAAAATATTGTGGTGCTCGCGTGTTTAAATAATCTCTTCCGTGATTTATAGCATACAAACTATTGTCTTCGTCATTCCATGACATTCCTACAATACTTCTTAATCCTGTTGCAAATCGTTTTCCTTCCGATTTTTTTTGATTTAACTTATCTTCGTCAAATTTCCAAATACCAGCAAGAATATTTAATTGCGTACAAGGGTATTCGCCATTAATAATGTCCGTTGGTTTTCTTCCTGGTCTATACTCTTCACATGCATTCGTTGGTGCACTGAAGGTTACGTACATACCTCCATTATTATCAAAAGCAAGTGATTTAGCATTGTGCCATCTAATTGGATAAGGATCTTTAACTAATATTTCAGGTTTTCCTTCAGGTATTAATTTATTAGGTGTTAATTTTTGTCTATAAATCACCAATTCCGAACTAAAATATAAGTAGCCTTTGTGAACTCGCATTTCGGTTGCAAATCTCCCGTCGTTTGGATAATCGCCAAATCGTTCAATAATATCTGCTTTACCGTCACCATTGGTATCTCTTAATGCAACATTGCCCTTATCTCCATCGCTAGTGCGTAATTTTACATATATATCACCATTTGTATTCACTGCTAAATGTCTGCTTTCTCCAACGCCATTAGTCACAACCAAGGCTCCAAATCCTTCAGGTAAAAACAAACCGCCATTATCTATATCTGTATTCGGAATAACTAATGAGTTATCCCTTTGGCAATTAACTAAAAAAATAACAAAAAATATAAGTAACACATTTTTTAATTGCATCCAATTTGTTTTTAATGATTGTTGCAAATATATGTTATTTATTTTCCTTGGAAAATAAAAATTGAAGAATTTACTATTTAAACTAATTGGCCGGATATTAGTATAAATTTAACTTCTTGCTTACAATATTCACCTAAAACCTTTCAGAATATATTACTTCATAATAAAAGCACCTTTTTTGCCTGTATAGTAAAAAGGAATTTTTTCTTGTTTACAAACAATTTCCCAACTACTTATATAGCTTTTGTAATTACTGCCATCAGCAATAATTTGTTTTGGCTGTATAGTTTTTATTAATCTTTTTAAATTTATTTTAGGTGAATATTGCAACACAATAATTGAATTTCTTAAGTTATTAAGTTGATAAACACCTAAGCTATCAATCAATATAAAGTGTTGATTTCCATATTTTAAAACAGCAGATTCTTGAGTTTTAAAATATTGATGTACATTTTCTCCAATTCTATACGAAGTCATTAAATTAGATTTTTTGAGGTCTAAGCTATCTAAATTATGATAGACTAAAAGATGTTCTCCTTCTCGAACTCCTAAAACAGAGCTTCTACTTTTATGAAAAACAATAAACGCTTTCTTTGATTTATTTTGATATGTTTCGAACACAAAAACACTTTGAATAATTACTATGGAAATTAAAAAATAGATACTTTTTTTTAATGAAGTATCAATTAAAAAATGAACTAAATAAATAATGAATATATAAGAAGCGATCATCATTAATAATGATAGCGAAATGTCTTTGAATAAGAATTGTTCTTGAAGAGAAATCCAACGGACAAAATTATTCATTTGTGTAATTACAAATCCATAAATAGTGGCTAAATATTGAGGTAAGAAACCAATCAATGAAAGAAAAATAATTGCAATTCCGCCTATTAAAATAGCCCCTAAAAAAGGGATAATAATTAAATTAGACAGCCAAAATAATCCTGGAAATTGATGAAAGTAATATAAACTCAGAGGTAATACACCTGCTTGAGCAGCAAAAGAAACGGTTAGCAATTGCCAAAATTTGTCGACTATTTTTAATTTTGGATTCCAAAACTTATACAACACAGGTTGTACCCAAATAATGCCAAAAACAGCTAAATAACTCAATTGAAAGCCAACATCAAATAGAAACATCGGTTTAACAATCAACAATAAGAACATCGATGCTATTAAAGAAAATTCTACTATATTTTTTCGTCTAAAAGATAAACCAATTGCTAAAAAAGTAAACATGGTTACAGCTCTAACGACAGATGCAGAAAGACCTGCAACAAAAGCAAACATCCAAAGGAATAAAACCACTAAAACAGTTTTAATCAACTTTCCTTTTCTGAATCTTTCTAGAGGTTTAAAAAGCCAATTTAGAATGAGTAGAATAATACCCACATGCAAACCAGAAACTGCTAAAATATGAATTGCTCCTGCGCTAGAATAATCAGCAATTAGTTGCTTAGAGATGTCTTGCCTCTGACCTAACAACAGTGCATTTATCACCGCTAGTTCATCTAGATTAAAATTATGTTTTTTGAGGGATTCTTGAACTAAATTTCTAAATTTCGCAGATATTCCTTGTAAAGAAAAACCATGAAAATCTATTCTTTTAAATTGTTCATTCTTTAAAAATAATTGTTGTTGAATCCCCTGTTTTACTAAATAGTTTTTATAGTTAAATTGATGTGGATTTAATGGTGCATTTAATTCTTGAAAATTTGATTTTACATATAGTAGTTCATCAACATTTAAGGGATTTACTGAACTGTCTTTTGTAATATTCAATAATGCTTTTCCTCTTGTTTTTATACTGTCGACTTTTACAATCGACACGTTATACTTATCATTAAAAAGACCTGATTTTAGAACTTTATCAACTTTTAAAATTACAATAGAATTTTCTCCCACATAATTTTGATAATAGTTTTTATACTTAGCATCGTTATTATAATAGACTGAAGAAATGCCTATCAAATAGAATAAGATAAAAGATAAAAAAGTAATTATTTTTTTATGTTTAAAAAGGAGTAAAAGAAGAGAAATAATAGCAATTAGAATGAGTAACTTTAGAAAACTAAGTCTCCAAAATTGATTATAAAATTGTGTGTAAATTCCTAAAAATAGGAGTACCACAAAGTGGAAGGGTAAATAATTAAGTAACCTTTTCATAGCGAAATAAAGTTACAACAATATATTTAGAAAAAATTAAAATCCCTTTTGTAACTTTCAAAAAGCTATATCTCAGTATATTTCTAATAATGAAGAAATAATTATGCTTGTAAATTATTAGTAATCAATTTTGCAGTTTTTTCGGAGGCTCCCTTTCCACCTAATTTTTTCTCAAGTTCAAAATATTCCAAGAACAATTTATCACGATAATTTTCATCTAAAATTTTAGTAAGCTCCTTTTTTAGATTGGCTTTTGTAAAATCATCTTGAATTAACTCTGTTACCACTTCTTTATTCATAATTAAATTAACTAACGAAATAAATTTTAAGGTGATAATTCTTTTTGCAATTTGATAAGAGATATTTCCTCCTTTATAACAAACCACCTGTGGCACTTTAAACAAAGCCGTTTCTAAAGTTGCAGTTCCTGAAGCGACTAATGCAGCATTAGAAATACTTAATAAATCGTATGTTTTATTATTGATAAAACTTACTTTTCTAGCGCCAATTATTTCTTGATAAAAAGAAAGTTCCTGACTTGGAGCCCCTGCGATTACAAATTCATACGCTTTAAAATCGTCAACCAAAGACAACATTACAGACAACATTTTTGTGATTTCTTGCTTTCTACTCCCAGGCAATAAAGCAATAATTCGTTTATCACCTAGATGATGTTCTTTACGAAATTGATCTGCATCAACCTGTTTTCGATCAGCAATTGCATCAATTAAAGGATGTCCAACAAAATGTACTTTATAATCATGCTTATCGTAAAATTCTTTTTCAAAAGGAAGAATTACAAACATTCTATCTACATCTCTTTTTATGTCCTTAACCCTCGCTGCCCTACTTGCCCAAACTTGTGGCGAAATATAATAATTAGTTTTAAAACCTTGTTGTTTTGCCCATTTTGCAACTCTTAAATTAAAGCCAGAATTATCTATAAAAACAAGTATATCTGGCTGATATTTAGCAATATCTTTTTTACAAAACTTTAAGAAACCGACTACTTTCGATAGATTTTTTAAAACTTCAAAAAAGCCCATAAAAGCTCTTTCTTTATAATGACTAACTAAAGTTCCACCAACTTCTTGCATTAAATCTCCACCCCAAAATCTGATGTCTGCATTTGTATCTTCTTTATACAATGCTTTCATTAAATTAGATCCATGTAGATCTCCCGAAGCTTCTCCTGCTATAATGTAATATTTCATTTAGAAAAACTTTAAAATTAATGTTGTTAAAGCTATTAAAATTGTGGCGAATAAAACTCCTTTTGCTCTATTATCTTGTTTCTTTTTGATAAAAATAAAGAATACAAATAAATTAGGGATTGCAGCTAACGACAATATTTTTCCATACAAACCTCCATCACTAATCATTTTTAAAGTATCATTAAAATTGTAGATAGAAAAATATTCTAGGTACAAGAAAATTCCGGCTGCAGTTGCAAAGAAAGAAATTAAAATGCCAATAAGAATGTCTTTTTTTAGAGTTCCCAAGAGTTTAATTTTTGAATCATGTGATGTGCCGTTAAATCGAACTGAACTGGTACTATTGAAACATATCCATTTTCTAATGCATAGATATCTGTATCCTGACCTTTATCTTTATTAATAAATTCACCAGAAAGCCAATAATATTCTTTTCCAAAAGGACTTTTACGTTTGTCAAAATTCTCTTTCCAAACCCCATTCGCTTGTCTGCAAATTTTAACTCCTTTTATTTCTTCAGTTTTTAGACTAGGAATGTTTACGTTTAAAACGATTCCTTCTGGTAAACCATTTAATATGGTATTTAAGGTAATGTTTTTTACAAATTCTTCTGCAGGTGTAAAATCTGCATGCCATTTAAAATCTAACAACGAAAAACCAATAGCAGGAATTCCTTCTATTCCAGCTTCAATTGCGGCACTCATTGTACCTGAATAAATAACATTTATAGAAGAATTTGATCCATGGTTTATGCCTGAAACACATAGATCTGGTTTTTTATTTAGAATCTCACTAATCGCCATCTTTACACAATCCGCAGGAGTTCCTGAACAGGTATATTCTAATTGCGGACCATCATCAATCGTAATAGGATTACAGGTTAACACATTATCAATGGTAATTGCATGTCCCATTCCACTTTGTGGACTATCAGGAGCAACCACAACAACTTCTCCAATTTTATTCATTATTTTGATAAGTGCTCTAATTCCCGGAGCAGTAATCCCATCATCATTTGTTATTAAAATTAATGGTTTTTCTTGCATTCTTGTAGTTTTAAATACAAATGTAATTTATTTAAACGATTTTCTTTTTAACATTTTGTAAAGAATAAATCCGTATAAAATTATGTAACATTGTAATGTTATATTATCTTTTTTTTGATCATATTCTGAAGACATAAAACAAAGAAAAAAATAGCTTTTGAAATTCTTCTAGAAATTTAAAAAAAAAGAAATAACTATTTAAAAATTTGGCACTAATTTAGTAGTTGAAACTTAAAAGTAATAAAAGAATAAAATTAACGACAAAAGGTTTATGAACATCAAATTTAAGTTTAGTACTGCATTATTGGCATTTGCTTTATTAGTAAATAGTTTTGTAGCAAACGCATCGGATAAAAACACAGTTCTTGATCCAGAAAAAGATAAAGTTTTAATTCTTGTGTTAAAAAATATTTTAACCCGTGGTCATTTTGTTGTTAAAGACATGAACGACGAGTTTTCTGAACAAGTTTTCAACTCTTTTATTGATGGTTTAGATCCTAGCAAACGTTATTTTACTCAAGAAGATCTTAAAGAATTCTCTCAATATAAATATGAAATCGACAATCAATTATTACAAGACGATTTAACTTTTTATAAATTGGTTTATAGTCGTTTTTTAGCTAAAATTAAAAATGCTAAATCTTATTATGGAACGCTGCTAGAACAACCTTTTAATTTTAGAAAAAAAGAAACTATTGATATCGATTATGAAAAAGTTCTGTATGCAGAAAACGACAATCAATTAATAGATTATTGGAGAAAACAATTAAAACTACAAACAATAGGTAGAGTTCAAGAACAAACAGAACTTCAGACAGCAAAAGTAAAAAAGGATGAAAATTTTAAAGTAAAATCTTTTGCTACTTTAGAAAAGGATGCAAGAACAGAAGTTCTAAAAAATATGGAAGAATTATATCTTCGAATTGAAGAATTAGAACATGATGATTGGTTTTCTACTTTTTTAAATTCTGTTGTTGGTGCTTTTGATCCTCATACCACTTATATGGCTCCAAGGATCAAAGAACGATTTGATCAAAGCATGTCTGGTAAACTAGAAGGAATTGGAGCTCGTTTGCAGAAAAAAGGAATTTATACACATATTTTCGAATTGGTCTCTGGAGGTCCTGCATGGAAACAAGGAGAACTAGAAGCTGGTGATATTATTTTAAAAGTTGCACAAGGTGATGAAGAACCTTTAGACATTGTTGGTATGCGTTTAGATGATGCAATCAAATTTATCAAAGGAAAAAAAGGGACTGAAGTTCGGTTAACAGTGAAGAAAAAGCTAGATGGTTCTACAAAAGTAATTTCGATTATCAGAGATGTTGTTCAATTAGATGAAACCTTTGTAAAATCTAGTATTGTAGAAAAAGATGGCAAAAAATATGCAATTATCGATTTACCAAGTTTTTATATCGATTTTCAAGATGAAAACTCTAGAGATTCTGCCAAAGACATGGAAAAGGAAATTGAGCGTTTAAAAGTGGAAAACGTTACTGGCCTAATCGTTGATTTAAGAAATAATGGAGGTGGATCTTTAAAGACAGCTATTGAAATTTCAGGATTATTTATTGACAAAGGCCCAATTGTACAGGTGAAATATAGAGGAGAAAATCCAATTATAAAAGAAGATATAGACTCGCAAATTCAATGGGATGGTTCATTGGTTATCCTGGTAAATGAGTTTTCTGCTTCAGCTTCAGAAATTTTTGCTGCAGCAATGCAAGATTATAAAAGAGCTGTTATTCTAGGAGGAAATCAAACTTATGGAAAGGGAACTGTACAAAATATTTTACCTATCAATCAATTTTACCCAAATTACGAAAAAGATTTAGGATACTTAAAAATGACTATCCAAAAATTCTATAGAGTTAATGGTGGTTCAACACAAAAAGAAGGCGTTTATTCAGATATTGCAATGCCAAGCAGGTATAGTTACATGAAAGTAGGTGAGCGAGATTTAGAAGGTGCTTTAGCTTGGGACAAAGTACCAAAAGCAAAATATACTCAAACAAATTCATACGCTAATTTTGCAGATGTTGTTTATAGTAGTAAACAACGAATTGCTTCTAACACAAACTTTAAGTTAATAAATGAATATGCCAAATGGCTCAAGAAAAACCAAGAAGAAAATTCTTATTCTTTAAACTTTAAAAAGTTTTTTAAAGAAACTGAAGAAAAAGAAAATGAAGCTGAAAAATTTAAATCAGTTTTCGATTACAAATCAAATCTTACATATTCTTCACCAAAATATGAGCAATCCTTATTTAAAAACAATAAAGATTTAGCTGATAAAAGAATGGCATGGCATAAAAATTTATCAAAAGATATGTACGTATCTGAAGCTTTAAATGTTTTAAGTGAATTAAAACTAAAAAGTAAAACAGAAATAGTTAAGAATTAAAAATATAAAAATATTCATATAAGAGCCTGATATGTTATGTAAACGTATCAGGTTTTTTTTAATTTCACTACATGAGTTTTAAAGTAACATTTCCCACAAAATGGTCTGATTTTGACCCAAATAGACATATGCGTCACACCGCATATAATGAATATGCCGCAGAAGTAAGAATCCGTTATTTTGCAGAACACCATTTTTCTATAGAAGAATTTACAAAACACAATATTGGTCCTGTTTTATTTACTGAAGAAACTTCCTTTAGAAAAGAAATTCATATTGGTGAAGATATTTCTGTAAACATAAAATTATCTGGTCTTTCAGAAAATAATGAACGCTGGAAAATTATACATGAAGTATTTAATGAAGCTGGAAAATTATCCGCAGTTATTAAAGTTTACGGAGCTTGGATCGATTTAACAAAAAGGAAATTAACCTTTCTACCAAAAGAAGCACAAAACTTATTTTTACATGCTGAAAGAACGAATGATTTCGAGAAAATAATTCTCGAACAAAAATAATTCTTCCCTCAAAACTTCCATTACAGATAAAATAAGTTTTAATTATTGACCAACACATCAAATTATAAAACATAAATAAAGCAACTAATCCTTATCTAATCTTGAAGATTCTGTAGATGAATTAAAGTAAAAAATGGGTATTGTTTTTTTTCCTAACTTACTCAATAAATTTGTTACCAAATTAGGAGCTTCTAGCTTTAATAATGGTTGGAGTTTTGAATAAAATAAATACAATTAAAGATGAAAAGATTAGAAGATCAAATCGTAATTATTACAGGTGGTGCAAGGGGAATTGGAGAAGGAGTCTGTGAAGTTTTTTGTAAAGAAGGTGCAACAGTCGCTTTATGGGATGTAATGGACGGACAACCAGTAGTAGATAGAATTACAGCAAATGGAGGTAATATTTTTTATCAAAAAGTAGATGTTACCAATCAAGAATCTGTTGATAATGCGGTGACTAAAATTATAAATAGACATGGAAAAATTGATGTATTAATCAACAATGCAGGCGTTATTAAAGATAAATCATTTTTAAAAATGACTCGACAAGAATGGGATACCGTTATGGCAGTTAATGTCGATTCATTATTTGTAACAGCAAAAGCAATTGTGCCACACATGAAGGCTGCAAATTATGGACGAATCATTTCAGCTTCATCCATAAATGCATACCAAGGTGCATTTGGACAAACAAATTATTCTGCAAGTAAAGCCGCCATTGTAGGATTTACACATTCTTTATGTAGAGAGGTTGGAAAATATAATATAACCGTAAATGCTCTAGCACCCGGTTTTATAAAATCTGAAATGACTGATTCGATGCCAGATGAAGTAGTAAAAGCAGGTATTGAAATGATTCCTGTAAAAAGAATAGGAACGCCAGAGGATATGGGTTATGCTTATTTGTTTTTAGCGTCTAAAGAAGCAGGTTTTATAAGTGGACACACCTTACATGCAAATGGTGGATCAATGCCTATATAGTCAATTCTGAATTATTTATACATACTAAAATTATGACTGAAGCGCAATTAACAGACAAGGCATATTCAACAGAAATTCCACATTTATCAGATTTAAAAAACTACGTCGGTAAAGAGTTGGGTTTGTCAGCATGGTTTACCATTTCACAAAATCAAATTAATACGTTTGCAAAAACGACAGAAGATGATCAATGGATTCATACAGATCCAGAAATGGCGGCTACACATTCGCCTTTTAAAAAAACAATTGCTCATGGATTTTTAGTGCTTTCTTTAGCTTCAAAATTTTGTTTTGAAACCTACTCAATTACAGATGTTTCTATGGGATTAAACTATGGACTAGACAAAGTTCGTTTTATAAATCCTGTTTTAGTTGACTCATTACTTAGAGGCCGTGTTTCTTTAATCTCTGCGGATGATGTTACTGGAGGTGTTCGATATAAAATGAAGGTAATATTTGAATTAAAAGGTCAAGAAAAACCTGCTTGCGTTGCCGAATTCATAGCACAAGCTTATGCAAATTCGACTAAATAAACAGCACATTAAAATGAAAACAAGATGACAGATGGTAAACCGATTAATCGAGAAGATTATAAATACTTTAATTCGATTACCACACGCTGGATGGACAACGATGTTTACGGCCATGTAAATAACGTGACTTATTATTCTTATTTTGATACAACAGCAAATCAATACTTAATTGAACAAGTAGGTTTAGATATTCATAATGCGCCAATTGTTGGTTTTGTTGTGCATTCTAATTGTAATTATTTGTCCCCAATTGCATATCCAGATAAAATAGAAGCGGGATTATATGTAAAAAAAATAGGAAATAGTGCTGTTACTTATGGTGTTGGAATTTTTAAAAAAGGAGAAAATACGGCTTCTGCTTTTGGTGAATTTGTACATGTTTTTGTAAATAGAGTAGATAAAAAATCAGTTTCAATTCCTAAAAAAATGAGAATCGCTATGGAAAAATTGGTATTTCATTAATTGAAGGAAACTTCTAAAAACTAGCTATCGGTAAAACATTCTATTTTTAATCATCTTTCTCAAAAAAATATTGGGCTTCCTTAAATTTTGATATATTAAATAAAGACAAAACAACGATTTAACGATGCCTTTTTAGATAAATTATAGTTGCATGTCAATTACAATTTTACCTTTCACTTTTCTTTGCATCATATCTTCTAGAGCTTTTGGAGCCTCTTTTAGAGAATATGTTTTGTCTATATGTGGTTTTACATCACCCTTCACAAACCAAGTTAATAATTGCTGAATATTTTCTAAACTCTTTTTTGGCTCTTTTTGAGCAAATGCTCCCCAAAAAACACCGACAATACTTGCACCTTTTAGCAACGTTAAATTAATAGGAATTTTAGGAATTTCGCCATTAGCAAAACCAACAACCAAGTGTCTTCCTTTCCAAGCAATTGCTCTTAAAGCTTGTTCAGAATAAGCCCCTCCAACAGGATCGTAAATTACATCAACTCCTTTTCCGTTTGTTAATTCTTTTACCCTGTCTTTTAAATTTTCTTTTGTATAATTGATCACTTCATCTGCACCAAATTGTTTACACAACTCCAACTTTTCTTTAGATGACGCAGCTGCAATAACCTTTGCACCCATCATTTTTGATATTTCTAGAGCCGTTAAACCTACGCCTCCTGAAGCTCCTAAAATTAAAATAGTTTCTCCTTTTTGTAAATTCGCTCTATCTTTTAAAGCATGGTAAGAAGTTCCGTAAGCCAATAAAAAAGCAGAGGCATTTACCATAGACATTCCTCTCGGTTTTGGAAAACAATCTGTAGCTTTTACAATGGCTTTTTCTGCAAAACCTCCAAATGGAATAAAACCAACAACCGCATCACCAACTTTAAAATGTTTTACATTTTCGCCTACTTTTTCTACGATTCCAGCAACATCACTTCCTGGTGAAAAAGGAAATTCTGGCTTAAACTGATATTTTCCTTGAATAATTAATGTGTCAGGGAAGTTTACACTACAAGCTTTTACAGTGATTAAAATTTCTCCTTCTTTTGGATTTGGAATTTCAATTTCTTGATACTTTAATGTATCCGGAGTTCCGAATTTACTGCAGACAATAGCTTTCATTAATAAATATTTTTTTTTCAAGATAAGCTTTTATTAACAGCTTAAAAAAACATTTTAATAGTAGTCACTATATTCAATTACCTGCCATTAAATTCAGCAAATCATCGCTACTGTAAATTGGAAGAATAAAATATAAACTATTCCTATTTTAATTACAAATGGTACTTTTAACATCTCGGGGTGTTAAAATTAGAAAGAGAGTATCTATTGGAAGTACCCAATAAAAAAACCTTTCAAAGAAAAATCTCTGAAAGGCTTAGTTTGTACAGGCGGAGAGACTCGAACTCTCACACCTCGCGGCACTAGATCCTAAGTCTAGCGTGTCTACCAATTCCACCACGCCTGCAACTTTCCAATTAAATTGGGGTGCAAATATAAACAATAGTTGCAAACTTCAAAGTAGTTCATTATTATTTTTCTATTTTTGAGACAGAAAAAAAAACATATCAAATGAACACCATTAAATCTTACATAAAAGACAACAAAGAAAGATTTTTAAATGAACTAATCGAGTTACTTAAAATTCCTTCCGTAAGCGCAGATTCTGCTTACAAAAAGGAAGTTTTATTAACTGCTGATTTTGTTTTAGAAAGTCTAAAAAAAGCAGGATGTGACAACGTAGAGATCTGCGAAACTCCTGGGTATCCAATTATTTATGGTGAAAAAATTATCGATAAAAACTTACCAACCATTTTAGTATATGGACATTATGATGTGCAACCTGCAGATCCTATTGAATTATGGACTTCCCCTCCTTTTGAACCTGTGATTAAAAAAACAGCAATTCATCCTGAAGGAGCAATTTTTGCACGCGGAGCTTGTGATGACAAAGGACAAATGTATATGCATGTTAAAGCAATGGAGTACATGACATCATCAGGGAATTTACCTTGTAATGTTAAATTTATGATTGAAGGCGAAGAAGAAGTTGGTTCAGAAAGTTTAGCTTGGTTTGTACCTAGAAATAAAGAAAAATTAGCCAATGATGTTATTTTAATTTCTGATACAGGAATGATTGCGAATGATATTCCTTCAATTACGACAGGTTTACGTGGTTTAAGTTATGTTGAAGTAGAAGTAACAGGGCCAAATAGAGATTTACATTCTGGTTTGTATGGAGGTGCAGTTGCAAATCCTATAAACATATTAACCAAAATGATTGCTTCTTTAACCGATGAAGACAATCATATTACAATTCCTGGTTTTTATGATAATGTCGAAGAATTATCCACAGAAGAAAGAGCAGAAATGGCGAAAGCTCCTTTTTCTTTAGAAAATTATAAAAAAGCATTAGATATTGATGAGGTTTATGGTGAAAAAGGATATTCTACAAACGAACGCAACGCTATTAGACCAACTTTAGACGTCAACGGAATTTGGGGAGGTTACACTGGTGAAGGTGCAAAAACAGTAATTGCTTCTAAAGCCTTCGCAAAAATTTCTATGCGTTTAGTACCAAATCAAGATTGGAAAGATATTACCCAACTATTTAAAAATCATTTTGAAAGTATCGCTCCAAAGTCCGTAACAGTTGTTGTAAGACCTCATCATGGAGGACAAGGTTATGTAACGCCAACAGACAATATTGCCTACCAAGCAGCAAGTAAAGCTTATGAAACTAGTTTTGGCAAAACACCAATTCCGCAAAGAAGTGGAGGAAGTATCCCGATTGTTTCTTTGTTTGAAAAAGAGTTAAAAAGTAAAACGATATTAATGGGTTTTGGTTTAGATTCAGATGCAATTCATTCTCCAAATGAACATTTTGGAGTTTGGAATTATCTAAAAGGAATTGAAACAATTCCTTATTTCTATAAGTACTTTACAGAGTTATCAAAATAAAAAAAGACTATATAAAGTCCGTTACATTTTATGTAAAACAGCTTTTATCTTTATCTCCCTTAACTGAAATAAATTTTTAGTTTTAGAATATGAAGCTGCTAAAACATATAGATAGAGATTTATATAATTTAGTTTCTAACAGTCAATTTAAAAGTCACCTTAAATTAGTCTATTCAACTTAAATAAAACACAAGCCTCTTTTTAGAGGCTTTTTTCTATATATCAGACATATAACTCAATTACTTTGTAAACTAATTAAAGGATAGAAATATTTTGAGAAAATTGGATTTTATTTTTAAATCTAAATGTTTTGAAGAGCATCATATAAATGACATTGAAAGTAGAATAGTTGTATCTAATTTGAAAAAGAAACTATTTAAATTGAATAGAAAAATTCATAACGATTTTAATGAGAGAGGTAAAACATGTTTAAATTAATCAATACCTTTAAGTTTAACTCTTTAAAAGAGCATTTAACTCTAAAAAATACAATATTGAAATAACTATTTAACTTTTAATTAAAAATAATTTAATAAATTTGTGATGGGAAAAAATACATAGATATGAAAAAAATATTATTAGGGGCATTCTTATTTTGCCTCACAATTCAAGTAAGTGCACAAGAATATAATAAGTGGTCTTTAGATTTAGGTGGTGGGGCACATGAAATTATAAATCCTCTTTCACCAGGTTATGAAACAGGTCCATTAAGTTTAGGGCAAGCGAGTCTTGGGGTAAGATATATGGTTAATGAAAAATTCGGTTTACGTTTAGATTTAGGTTATAATGAATTTAAAGAAGGTAAAAATAGTTTGCCGTTTAGATCTAATTCTTACAGAGTAAATATACAAGGTGTCTTAAATGCTGGAAGCCTTTTAAAATTTAGTAGTTGGACAAAAAAATTCAACCTTTTATTTCATGGTGGTATGGGTTTGTCTTCTTTAAAAACAATAGCCCCTTTAGACAATGGAAATGGTGAGAAAATCATAAACCTTATGTTTGGTTTTACTCCTCAATTTAAATTATCTAATCGTGTTTCTTTATTTTTAGATGCATCTGCTATATTACATGACAAGCAAAATTTTACTTTTGATGGAGCTCCATATACTAGTGAAAGAAGAATAGTTGCTAACATTTTTAACACCTCTATAGGAGTAAATATTTCTTTAGGAAAAAACAAAGCAAATGCAGATTTCATTAAAAATGAAGAAGTATTTGTTAATGGTGAGTTAGAAGAAATTAAAAAACGCCTAGATTTTGCAGAAAATGAAATTGCTAATCTCATGGTTCAAAAAGCTAAAGAAGGGAATATCAATAAAGAGGCTATCATAATAGAACTAGATAATAGATATGTGAAAAAAGGAGAAGTTGTGCCTAGCAAATATGCTAACGTAGTAACTAACTCTAATGTTGATTTCATAAGAAAGTTATTAAATAGCGGCTACATGAATGTTTATTTTGATTTGAACAAAAAAATAGTTCAAAAAGGTTCTTTAAATTCTGTAAATTACTTAATTCAATTTATGAAAGATAACCGAAATGTTTCAGCCTTGTTAATAGGTTATGCAGACGAAACTGGGGAAGAAAGACAAAATCAAACTTTATCAGAAAACAGAGCAAAAGGTATATTTGATATTTTAGTTTCTGCAGGAATTAATCCAAGTAGACTTTCTTATGCAGGAGGTGGAGAAGATAAAAGCGTGACAAAGAAAGCAAGACAATTTGCGAGAAAGGTTACATTTAAAATCAATTAATTAGTAATCATAATTTATTTTCACAAACTTAAAAACAACCAACAAATT